>NZ_QEYV01000036.1:0-35164 GCF_003992815.1 Xanthomonas sp. DAR33341
GGCGTAGTAGCCCAGGCCGGCCCACTGCGCCATCACCGTGTCGTTGTCGGCCGCAGCCAGATCGGCCAGCGCAGGGAAGCGCGCCATGAACTTGTGGAAATACGGAATGACCACCGCGACCTGGGTCTGCTGCAGCATGATTTCCGACAGCCACACCCGATAGGGCGCGCGTGGATGCTGCCAGGGTAGATCATGGCGACCGTGGCCGTCGAACCAGTGCAACAGGCGGTCGACAAAGGCATCAGCGGAGGGAGTGGCGTGGTCGGCTGGCATGAGCGCTGCTGGCGATGGAGGGGGAGGCGAGGGTGGCGGGACGCGAAGCGGGTCTGCTGCGTACGTCGTGCGGCGCGTCCATTCACCGCAGCGGAAACGTCATTCCGACCAGGCACCGTTCGCAGAACCATCCTTCATCGCCAGGTCGGTGCGGTGTTGCCGGCGCATGGGCGTCGGCCACTGATGCATCCGCGCGACATTGCTTTCTGAGTGCTGCGGGCGAGGGCTGGGCAAACTCCGGTACGCGTCTTGCCTGGGACCAATCGCGTGACGCCTGCCGCACGGTGCAACCTGCCTGTCGCGCCTGCGCGCACAGCGGTTGCAGATGCGGGCAGGCATCTTCCGATCAACCGCCCAACGCGTCCGGCAGCAGCGCGTCGACGAAGGCAACCGGGTCGAAGACGCGCAGATCCTCCGGGCGCTCGCCGATACCGGCAAAGCGGATCGGAATATTGAACTCGCGCGCCAGCGCGAACACCACGCCGCCCTTGGCAGTGCCATCGAGCTTGGTCACGACCAGGCCGGTGACGCCCACGGCAGCGTGGAACTGGCGCAGCTGCGAAATGGCGTTCTGGCCGGTGGTGCCGTCGATGACCATCAAGACTTCGTGCGGCGCGGCGGCATCGATCTTGCCGAGCACGCGGCGGATCTTGCCGAGCTCGTTCATCAGCCCGGTCTGGGTATGCAGGCGGCCGGCGGTGTCGGCGATCAACACATCGGTGCCGCGCGCCTTGGCGGCCTGCAGCGCGTCGAACGCCACCGACGCGGCATCGGCGTTTTGCCCCTGCGCGATCACGGCCACGCCATTGCGATCGCCCCAGGCCTGCAATTGCGCCACGGCGGCAGCACGGAAGGTGTCGCCGGCTGCGAGCATCAGACTGTTGCCTTCGTCCTTGAAGCGCTTGGCGAGCTTGCCGATGGTGGTGGTCTTGCCGACGCCGTTGACGCCAACGGTGAGCACCACGAACGGTTTGAGCGAGCGGTCGATCACCAGCGGTTTGGAGACCGGCTGCAGCAGCGCGATGAGATCGGCACGCAAGGCCTTGAACATCGCCTGGGCGTCGACGAATTCGCGCGACTTCATCCGCTTGCGCAGGCCGTCGATCAACGCCGTGGTGGCGCCGATGCCGACGTCGGCGGTGATCAACGCGGTTTCGATCTCGTCGAGCAGGTCGTCATCGAGCTTGGGATTGCGCGAGAACAGGCCGCCGAAACTGCGAGCGAAGGTGCTGTTGCGCAGCCGCTCGCGCCAGCCGGGTTTTCCCGCCGGCGCGGCGGGGAGGGCCTCGCGCTGGCCGACGATGCTGTCGTCCTGCGTGCTCGGCAGCGGTGCACTGACAATCGCCGGCGCGGTGACCGTCGGCGCGGCACTGATGGGCGGCGCGCCGGCTGGAGTTGCAGCAGCCGGTGCAGGCGTCGAGGCCGGCGGAGCGGCGACCGGGGGTGCGACCACGGCAGGCGCTGCGCTTTGCAGTGGCGACACCGGCTGTGCAGGCACGGCAGGAGGCGGCGTCGGGACGGTCTGCGGCTGCGCTACGACCGGCGGCGGCACCACGACCGGCGCGCTGGGGGCGCTGGCGGGTATCGGGTCTGGCAGTGCCTGCAATGCGGTCGGCGCAGGCGCCGCAGGAGCTGCGGGCGCGCTCGGGACGGCGGCAATACTCTGCGCCTGGCCAGTGCGTGCAGCGATCTCCTGCGCCAGCTGGTCGGCTGGCGCGGCGGTGATCTGCGGCGGTATCGGCGCCGCGGGCGCTGCAGGCTCGCCGCCTGCCGGAGCAGGCGTGACAGGCGCAACAACCGGCGTTGCGGCCGCTTCGCGTTCTGGCTCGGCATTCGGCACCGCCTCGACCGGCGATGCCGGGGTGGCGGCAGACGGCGCGGTGGGGAATGCGGCTGCCAGTTCTTCCAGGCTGTAGCGCGAGGTACGCGAGCTGTCGGGCGTGGTTGGCTTGTTACGGCGAAAAAAGCTGGCCATTGGCAACGCAGTAGGGGAAACCCGAAATTCTATCATCCGGGCCTCCTGACACCTTGACGCCGCCTTTAGCGCAGCTCCGCGCCCGGGCGTCTCGCATGCATCGCACTGCCGTCGGTATGGCGGCTCACCTGGGTGCGCTAGCGCGTGGCAAATCCTGCCGAATTCGGCATTTTTGCCAGCGATGTGTCAACGCGAAGTTGTGTCTTTATAACTGACCTTTGAGCGCGCGGTAATCACGCGGCGTCATGCCGACGGTGGCCTTGAACTGGCGCGCGAAGGCACTCTGGTCGGCGAAGCCGCAGCGTTGCCCGATGCTGGCGATGCTGTCGTCGCCGTACAGCAGCCGCATCGCCGATTCGATGCGCAACTTGGTCAGCAATTGCTGCGGGGTGACCTGAAACACGCGGCGGAAGTGACGTTCCAGCTGCGCCACCGACAGCCCGGCCAGGTCGGCCAGGCTTTGCACGCGCAGGTTGTCTCCGAAGTTGGTCTGCATGTGTTCCATCACCTGGCTCAAGCGTTCGTAGGCGGAATGACGGCTGTCGGGCTGGCCCAGATCGCGCGAGATGCCGACCACACCGATCACCTCATTGGCCTCGCACAGCGGGCGTTTGAAGGTCAGGCACCAGCCCGGCAGGCGGTTGGGGTACAGATGCACTTCGAGCTGGTTGTCGATGAGCTCGCCACACAGCACGCGGCGGTCCTGCATCATGTAGCTGCCGCCCAGCGGCAACGGGAACACTTCCAGCGGCGAGCGGCCGATGATCTCGCTGCGCAGCTTGCGTCCCAACCGGCGCACCAGGGTCAGGTTGCAATGGGTGTAGCGCCCCTCGCTGTCCTTGATGAAGAACACCACATCCGGCAGTGCATCGAACAGCGTCTGCATTTCCAGGGCGGGCAGGTTGAGGTCCATCAGGGTCATGGTAGCGGTCACGATTAGACGGTTGCACGACGGTGCAGCCCAGCAATGATCCTAGCGCAAACGCGCGGTTGTGATTCGGGTGGGTGATTGTGCGGATTTCCGCATTTTCACTTGGCATTGAACGCTAGTCGTCCGCGGGTCGGCAGTGGGAGCATGAGCCATGCACACCATCGACGTCATCGACTCCCACACGGCAGGCGAGCCTACCCGCGTGGTCCTTTCCGGTTTTCCAGATCTGGGCGATGGCGATCTGGCGCAGTGCCGCGAACGCTTCCGCAGCGAGTTCGACCACTGGCGCAGCGCCATCGCCTGCGAGCCGCGTGGGTCGGACACCATGGTGGGCGCCTTGTTGCTGCCGCCGCGCGACCCGAGCGCCTGCACCGGGGTGATCTTCTTCAATAACGTCGGCTACCTGGGCATGTGCGGGCACGGCACGATTGGCGTGGTGCGCACGCTGGCCGAACTGGGGCGCATCGCGCCGGGCCAGCACCGGATCGAGACACCGGTCGGCACGGTGGGCGTGGAGCTGGCCGACGACGGCACGGTGTCGGTAGACAATGTCGAGAGCTATCGTTTTGCCAGCGGGGTCGAGGTGGAGGTGCCGGGGCATGGCCGGGTGTGCGGCGACGTAGCCTGGGGCGGCAACTGGTTTTTCATCACCGAGCATGCGCCGTGCGCGCTGGACCTGGCGCACCAGCGCGAGCTGACCGCGTATACCGAGGCGATTCGGCTGGCCCTGGAAGCGGCCGGGATCACTGGCGAGGCCGGTGGCGAGATCGACCATATCGAAGTCAACGGCGCTGCGCCCGACGGTAGCGGCGTGGCGCGCAATTTCGTGCTGTGCCCGGGGCTGGCCTATGACCGCTCGCCGTGCGGCACCGGCACCAGCGCCAAGCTGGCCTGCCTGGCGGCGGACGGAAAGTTGGCCGAAGGCGAGCGCTGGGTGCAGCAAGGCATTCTGGGCAGCGCCTTCGAAGGCAATTATCGGCTGAGCGGGCGCGGCATCGCACCGCGCATCAGTGGGCGGGCGTACATCACCGCGCGCGCGCAACTGGTGATCGACCCGGCGGACCCGTTCGCCTGGGGCATCGTGGCCTGATGGAACCCCAGCGGCCCGCGCCGGTGCTTGCGTCGGTCACGCCGTCTGGCGCAGCAGTGTCTGCTGCGATGACAGGGACTGCCGCTGCAACGCCTGCGTCGGTATCGGCGCCTGGATTGGATGCGGTGACCGAATCCGGGTCCGCCGCGTCTGCCGCAGGCACGCGACGCAGTTACGACCTGATCGTGATCGGCGCCGGCATTGTGGGCGCCGCGTGCGCGGAAGCGGCGGCGGGCGAGGGCCTTCGTGTGGCGATCGTCGAGCCGGGACCGATCGGCGGCGGCTCCACCGCAGCGGCGATGGGGCATTTGGTGGCGATGGACGACGACCCGGCCGAGCTGGCGTTGTCGGCGTATTCGCTGCGGCTGTGGGAGCGCTTCGCCACGCTTAGCGAAGCCGAATTCAGCCGCTGCGGAACGCTGTGGGTGGCCCGCGATGCGCGCGAACTGGCGGCGGTGCCAGCCAAGATCGCACGCCTGGCAACGGCCGGCCTGCATGCCGAAGCGATCGATGCCGCGCAGCTGTACGCGCTGGAACCACAGCTGGTGCCCGGGCTGGCTGGCGGCATGCGCGTGCCCGATGAAGCCGTGGTGTATCCGCCGCGGGTCGCGCGGCATTTGGTGGGCGCGGCATGCACGTCCGGTGCGCGCTTGTTCGCCGGCCGCCGCGTGGTGCAGCTGCAGGAGCATGCGGTGCGTCTGGACGATGGGCAGACGCTCGCCGGGCCGGTGCTGGTGGCCAGCGGTGTGGCCTTGCCGCAGTTGCTGCCCGAGCTGGCACTGCGCCCGCGCAAGGGCCATTTGGTGATTACCGACCGGCACCCGGGGCTGATCCGGCATCAGCTGCTGGAACTGGGCTATGCGGATTCGGCGCATGGAGCCGACGACACCAGCGTGGCCTTCAATGTGCAGCCGCGGCCCACCGGGCAGATTCTGATCGGCTCCTCGCGCCAGTTCGGCGAGCACGACCGCGCCTTGTCGATGCCGGTGCTGCAGCAGATGCTGCAGCGCGCCTTCGCGTACCTGCCGGTGCTGCGCGAACTGCAAGCGATCCGCGTGTGGACCGGTTTGCGACCGGCCACGCCGGACGGGCGCCCGTATTTGGGGAAGGTGCCCGGCCGGCGCGATGTGTGGGTGGCCGCCGGTCACGAGGGGCTTGGGGTCACCACGGCGCTGGGGAGCGCACGGGTGATCGTGGACAGCCTGCTCGGGCGCACCCCGGCCATCGACCCGGCGCCCTACGCACCGGCGCGTGCCGCGCAAGGAGCGCCCGCATGAGCGCGACGGTGCGTCTGCACGTGGATGGGCGCATGGTCGAGGTGCCGGCCGGTGCCAGCGTGGCGGCGGCAGTGGCGCAGGCGACGTTGCAGTTTCGGCAATCGAGCAGTGGGCAAGCGCGCGCGCCCCTGTGCGGCATGGGGGTGTGTTTCGAATGCCGCGTGCGCATCGATGGCGTGGGACAGCAACGCGCGTGCCTGGTGGACGCATGCGATGGCATGCAGGTACGTACCGATGGCTGAGCGCGTGCTGCATTTCGATGTGTTGGTGATCGGCGCCGGCCCGGCCGGGCTGGCGGCGGCGCGGGCGGCGGCCAGCCAAGGCGTGCGCGTGGGCGTGGTCGACATGCAGCCACGTACCGGCGGTCAGGTGTGGCGCAGCGATGTGCACTCCGGCGCGCCGGCCGATGCGCGCGCATTGCTGCAGCAGGTGGCGGGCAATGCATCGATCACCGTGCTGACGCGCACGCAGATTTTGCTGGCGCAACCGGGCTGGCTCCTGGCCGATGGCCCCACCGGCACATTGCAGCTGCATTACGCCGCGTTGGTGCTGGCCACCGGTGCGCGCGAATTGCTGCTGCCATTTCCGGGATGGACCCTGCCCGGCGTCACCGGTGCCGGTGCGGCGCAGGCGCTGGCCAAGCAGGGCTGGCCGCTGGCGGGCAAGCGCGTGCTGGTGGCCGGCAGTGGCCCGTTGTTGCTGGCCAGTGCGGCCACGTTGCAACGGCATGGCGCGCACGTGCTCGGCATTCACGAACAGACCTCGCCGGCCGCCTTGCGCCAGTTCGCACTGCAGCTGTGGCGCTGGCCGGGCAAGGCCGCGCAGGCGGTGGCGCTGCGCCTGCAGCTGCGTGCAGTGGCATATCGCGCCGGCAGCATGGTGATTGCCGCGCACGGCGACACGCAGTTGCGCGAAGTGGAACTCGCCGGGCCCAGCGGCCGCACGCGTCTTGCCTGCGATCAACTGGCGGTGGGCTATGGCTTGGTGCCCAATACCGAGCTTGCGCAATTGCTGGGTTGCCAGCTGCAAGCGTACGGCGCGCACCAGCAGGTGCAGGTGGATGCGCTGTTGCGTACCAGCGTCACCCAGATCTTTGCCGCCGGCGAAGTCTGCGGCATCGGCGGGCGCGACTGCGCATTGATTGAAGGTGCGATGGCCGGACATATGGCGGCCGATGCACCGGAGGCGGCGCTGCGCCTGCAGCCACGGCGTCACGCCGCGCGTGCGTTTGCCGATCTGCTGCAGCAGCAATTCGCGCTTGACCCGCGCATCCGCACGCTGGCGCAGGCGGACACGTTGATCTGCCGCTGCGAAGACGTACCGCTGGCCGCCCTGGACAGCTTCAACGATGCACGCGACGCCAAGCTCGTCTCGCGCTGCGGCATGGGCGCCTGCCAGGGCCGCATCTGCGGTGCGGCGCTGGCCGAACTGGGGCGTTGCCCGCCCGATCTTTCCACCGACGCCGGCCGCCGGCCGCCGTTATTCCCGGTCCGCCTCGCGGCGCTGGCCGACTCGTTCACTTCCGACTCGCAAGGGAAACACCCATGAGCAATGCTGCGTTCTGGCACGGCGTGCTGCCGGCCATCACCACTCCGTTCACCGCTAACGGCGACATCGACCACGACTTCCTCGGCAAGCACGCCAATCAACTGGTGGATGCCGGTTGCACCGCGATCGTGCCGCTGGGCTCGTTGGGCGAAGCTGCGACCTTGAGCGTGGAAGACAAGCTGGCGATCCTGCGCACGCTGGTCACCGCCTTGAACGGTCGCGTGCCGGTGGTGCCGGGCATCGCGAGCCTGGCCACCGGCGAAGCGGTCGCGCTGGCCAAGGCGGCCAAGGACATCGGCTGCGGCGGCTTGATGGTGCTGCCGCCGTACGTGTACTCCACCGACTGGCGCGAAATGGGCGCGCATGTGCGCGCGGTGATCGGCGCAACCGATCTGCCGGTGATCCTGTACAACAACCCGGTCGCCTACAAGACCGATTTCGGCCCGGCGCAGATCGCCGAGCTGGCCGCCGAATTCCCGCACCTGCAGGCAGTGAAGGAATCGTCCGGCGACGTGCGCCGCTTCGCCGCGCTGCAGGAATTGCTGGGCGATCGCCTGGCGCTGCTGGTGGGCATGGACGATGCCATCGTCGAGGGCCTGAGCATGGGCGCCAAGGGTTGGATCGCCGGCCTGGTCAATGCGTATCCGAAGGAATCGGTGCGCCTGTTCGAACTCGCCCGCGATGGCGGTTACCCGGCGGCCAGAGAGCTTTACCACTGGTTCCTGCCGCTGCTGCGCCTGGATACGGTGCCCACCTTCGTGCAGCTGATCAAACTGGTGCAGGCCAAGGTCGGCATGGGCAGCGAGCAGGTGCGTGCGCCGCGCCTGCTGGTGGCCGGTGCCGAGCGCGATGCCGCGTTGAAGGTCATCGACCATGCCATCGCCACCGCGCCCAAGTTGTCTTGATGGCGCCATGATGCTGCCATCGTCTGTTGCGCCTGCGGGTGAGCGCAGGGTGCGAGTCGTGCGGGTTCGTGCCACGCGCCTTGCCTGCGCGCGGGGCGATGCGTCGGCCGATGCGGATGTGGCATCCAGTGCCGCATCCTCATCGTCTTTCTGGTCGGCCGCCAGCGCACCGAGCGCCGGACCTGCCTCCCTGTCACCGAAGGTGCCGCAATGAACGATACGAACCACTCCATTCCCGCGGCAGCAGCCGAGATCCTGCTGGCAGGCCGATGGCAAGCCAGCCGCGCCGCCACCGGCAGCTTCCGTGCTGCCGACCCGGCCGCCGGCGAACCGATCGGGCCCTACTTTCCGGTCAGTGGCGCGGACGATGTGGAAGCGGCCGTGGTTGCGGCGCAGGCAGTGGCGGCGGAGTTGGCGGCCGCACCGGTCGAGCGGATCGCGGCCTTTCTGGAAGCCTATGCCGATGCGCTGGATGCCGATGCCGATACCCTGGTCGCGCTGGCGCATGCCGAGACGGCGTTACCGGCGCCCACACGCTTGCGCGGTAACGAACTGCCGCGCACCAGCGGCCAACTGCGGCAGGCCGCACGGGCCGTGCGCAGCTACAGCTGGACCCAGCCCATCATCGACAGCGCGGCAGATCTGCGTTCGCACCTGGCGCCGCTGGGCAAACCGGTGCTGGTATTCGGCCCGAACAACTTTCCGTTCGCGTTCAATGCAATTGCCGGCAGCGATTTCGCCTCGGCGATTGCCGCGCGCAACCCGGTCATCGCCAAGGCGCATCCGTTGCATCCGGCCACCAGCCAGCGCATGGCGCAGCTCGCGCATCAGGCCTTGCTCGCGGCCGGTCTGCCTGCGGCGGCGGTGCAACTGCTGTATCACTTCGACAATGCCATCGGCCTGCGATTGGCGGGCGATGCGCGGCTGGGCGCGATCGGATTCACTGGCAGCCGTGCCGGTGGCCTGGCACTTAAGGCCGCCGCAGACGCGGCGGGCGTGCCGTTTTATGCCGAGCTTTCCAGCGTCAACCCGGTCTTCCTGTTGCCGGGCGCGCTGGCCGAACGCGGCGATGCGCTTGCGCAGGAATTCTTCGCCTCCTGCACGCTGGGTAGCGGGCAGTTCTGCACCAATCCCGGTGTGGTGGTGGTGCCGCATGGCGCGGCTGGCGATGCGTTCGTTGCGGCCAGCAAGGCGCATTTCGAAGCGGCCATGCCGATGGTGCTGTTCTCCGCCTCTGGTGTAGAAGGCGTGCAACGCGGCGTGGCGAGCCTACGTGCGGCCGGCGCCGGCATGCTGGCCGGCGGGCACACCGGCGAGGATGGCTACCGTTATGCGCCGACCTTGTTGAGCGTGGATGCGCAAGCCTTCCTCGCCAATCCGCACGCCCTGCAGGCCGAAGCCTTCGGGCCTGTGAGCCTGCTGGTGCGCGCAGCCGATGTGGCGCAGATGGCACAGGTGGCTGCTGCGTTCGAAGGCAATCTGACCGGCACGTTGTACCGCGCGGCCGACGGCGGCGACGATGCCGCGTGGCAGACCATCGCCCCGGTGCTGCGTGCGCGGGTAGGGCGGTTGATCAACAGCAAGATGCCAACCGGCGTGGCCGTGAGCGCTGCGCAAAACCACGGTGGCCCGTTCCCGAGCACCGGGCATCCGGGCTTCACGGCGGTGGGCATGCCCGGCGCCATCCGCCGTTTTGCCGCCTTGCACAGTTACGACGCGGTGCCCGATGCACTGCTGCCCGCCGAACTGCGCCAGCGCAATCCGGGCGGCGTGGCACGTCTGGTCGACGGGCAATGGAGCACGGCCGATCTTGGAGCCGGCGCATGAAGCGCCAGATCGGCGGGCTGTCGCTGGAGCAAGCGCGTGCGCAACTCGCGCCGTGGACCCAACGCGCCGCGCCGATCGCCGCGGACGAATACGAGCGCCGCATCGAGCGTGCACGCAGCCTCATGCGCGGGCATGGCGTGGATGCGCTGTTGATCGGCGCCGGCACGTCGCTGCGCTATTTCACCGGCGTGCCGTGGGGGGCGAGCGAGCGTCTGGTGGCACTGCTGCTGACGCTGGATGGCGATCCGGTGTTGATCTGCCCCGTGTTCGAGGAAGGCTCGCTGGATGCGGTGCTGAAGATCCCGGCGACCAAATACCTGTGGGAAGAGCACGACGACCCGTACGCACTGGTGGTACAGGCCATGGATGAGCGCCATGCGCACGCCCTGGCGCTGGACCCCGGCATCGCGTTCGCCGTGCACACCGGTCTGCGTGCGCATCTGGGCAAGGCGATTCGTGATGCCGGCGCGATCATCGATGGCTGCCGCATGTGCAAGTCGCCAGCCGAGCTGGCATTGATGCAGCAGGCTTGCGATATGACCTTGCTGGTACAGCGGCTGGCGGCCGGTATCGCGCACGACGGGATCGGGACCGATGAACTGGTGCGTTTCATCGATGAGGCGCATCGCGCGCTGGGCGCCGACAACGGATCGACCTTCTGTATCGTGCAGTACGGTCACGCCACTGCGTTTCCGCATGGCATCCCGGGTGTGCAGCACCTGCGCGAAGGCGAACTGGTGTTGATCGACACCGGCTGCACCGTGCAGGGCTACCACTCCGACATCACCCGCACCTGGATCTATGGTGCGGCCAACGACGCGCAGCAGCGCATCTGGGACCTGGAGCAGGCCGCGCAGGCGGCGGCATTCGCAGCGATCCGCCCTGGCGTGGCATGCGAAGCGGTGGATCAGGCTGCCCGCAAGGTGCTGGAAGCAGCCGGGCTCGGGCCCGACTATCGGCTGCCCGGGTTGCCGCATCGCACCGGTCACGGTTGCGGCCTGGCGATTCACGAGGCGCCTTACCTGGTGCGCGGCAATGCGCTGGCGTTGCAGCCGGGCATGTGTGCCAGCAACGAGCCGATGATCGTGGTGCCGGAGCAGTTCGGCGTGCGCCTGGAAGACCATTTCTACGTGACCGACGATGGTGCGCAGTGGTTCACGCCGCCGTCGGTGGCGATCGATCAACCGTTTGCGTGAGTCTGCGAAGGTTCACGCGCGCGTAGGAGCGCACCCGGGCGCGGCGGGCATTCCCGAGTGAAGCCATTCGCGCTCAGGCGCGCTCCTACCGCTGTCCTTGCATCTTGGAGTGAATGCATGAAACACCTGCGTCCCGTCGCCATCGGTCTACTCGCCGCCGCCTTGTTCACCGCCTGCAAGCCGGCGCCGCCCGCAGCGGAGCCGGCGGCGTCGCCTGGCTCCGCCTCAACCGGCGAGCAGGCTGCCAAGGCCTTCGATGCGCTGCTGGACAAGCAGTGGCAGTACCAGCTGCAGCACAACCCGGAGTTCGCCAGCATCATCGGCGACAAGCGCTACAACGACCGCTGGAGCGATTACTCGCTGGCGGCCGTGCAAGCAGAGCGCGCCGCAACGGCCGACCTGCTCAAGCAGTTCGAAGCGGTGGATGCCAAGACGCTGGACGAGCAACGCCAACTCAGCCTGCAGATGATGCTGGGCCAGTTGCGCGACAAACTGGAAGGCATCGACCTGAAGACCTATGCAATGCCGCTGGAACCGATCGGCGGCATACAGTTGGCGTTGGCCGGGTACGGCGATGCCTTTCCGTTCGAAAACGCCAAGGATTACCAGGACTACATCAAGCGGCTACAGACGATTCCGACGGTGATCGACCAGGTGATCGCGGTGTCGCGTCAGGGCGCGAAGGACGGCCTCACCCAGCCGCGTTATCTGCTGGAGCGCTTACCCGAGCAGATCGACAAGATTGCGGCCTTGACCGGCGAGCAGAGCCCGTTCGCCTCGCCATTGAAAAAGCTCGACGCCACCGTGCCGGCCGACCAACGCGATGTGCTGCGCAAACAGCTGCTCGCAGCGATCGACCAACAGGTACGCCCGGCTTACGGAAAGCTGGCCGCGTTCGTCCGCGACGAATACGCCGCGCAGGGACGCGCGCAGGAAGGCGTCTGGTCGCTGCCCGATGGCGAGCGCCGTTATCGCTATGCCATCCATACCCAGACCACCACCGACATGGCACCGGAAGAAATCCACCAGATCGGCCTGAAGGAGGTGGCGCGCATCGAAGGCGAGATGACGCAGATCGCCAAGGCGCAGGGTTTTGCCGATCTGGCGAGCTTCCGCAAGGCCGTGGAGACCGACAAGCGGCACTTCGCCGCCTCGGGCGAGCAGATCCTGCAGCAGTACCGCCAATACATCGCAGCGATGGAACCGGAGCTGCCGAAGTTGTTCGGCCATCTGCCCAAGACTCCGCTGGAAGTGCAGGCGATGCCGGCGTTCCGGCGTACCGCACCGGGCGCCGAATACTGGCAGAGCAATCCGGAAGGCACCAAGCCGGCGATCGTGAAGGTCAACACCAGCGACTTCGCCAGCCGCACGTTGATCAATATCGAAACCACCGCCTATCACGAAGGCGTGCCCGGGCATCACCTGCAGATTTCGCTTGCGCAGACATTGCCGTTGCCGCCGTTCCGCCAGCAGGCCGGCTACAACGCCTATATCGAAGGTTGGGCGCTGTATGCCGAGCGCCTGGGCAAGGAGATCGGTTTCTTCAAGGATCCGTATAACGACTATGGGCGCCTGTCCGGCGAATTGCTGCGCGCCAACCGGTTGGTGCTCGACACCGGCGTGCACTACAAGCACTGGAATCGCCAGCAGATGGTGGATTTCTTCCACGCACATCCATCCGACGACGAGCCCAGCATCCAGTCCGAAACCGATCGCTACATCGTGTGGCCGGGCCAGGCGCTGGGGTACAAGCTCGGCCAGCTGCAGATCCTGGCGTTGCGTGCGGAAGCCGAGAAAGAACTCGGTGAGCGCTTCGATGTGCGCGCCTTCCACGATGCGGTGCTGGGCGGCGGCGCGATGCCGCTGGCACTGTTGCAGCAACGTGTGCGGCAGTGGATTACGCAGGCCAAGGCGGCGCCGGAGGCACACCCATGAGCACCACCAGCGCGTTACGCGCGAGCACATTGACTCTGTTGATTGCCGCCAGCCTGGGCGGCCTGGCCTTGCCCGTGCACGCGGCCGAGGCCGAGGCCGAGGCCGCGGCTGCGGCCACGCAGAACACCGCAGCGGCACGCTTCAAGGCCTTGTACACGCGCGAGTGGCGCTGGCGCCAGGCGCAGGCGTCGGGCGCGGTGGATGAAGACAACCAGGCTACGCAGGAGCAACAGGCCGACCATCTGCCCAAGGTCGATGTCGCCACACAAAACCAGCGCACGGCGTATTGGCAACAGGTGTTGAAGGAACTGGATGCCATCCCGCAGGCGCAGTTGTCGGCCGAAGATCAGGTGAGCTACCAGGTGTACCGGCAACAGTTGCAGGTGTTGCTGGACCAGCAGCATTTTCGCGCCTGGGAGATGCCGTTCAACAGCGACTCGGCGTTCTGGAGCGATCTGGGCTTCGGCGCCGAGGCCACGCTGCGCACGCGCGAGGATTACCAGCGTTATCTCAAGATGCTGGCCGACATCCCGCGCTATTTCGCCGAGCACACCGACAATATGCGCGCCGGGCTGGCACGCGGTTTCACCCAGCCGCGGGTCACGATGACCGGGCGCGACCAATCCATCGCCGATGTGGCGCAGGCCAAAGGCGAGGCCAACCCGTTCTACGCGCCGTTCAAGCAGATGCCGGCGACGCTGCCGGCCGATGTGCAGGCGCAACTGCGCCAGCAGGCAGTCAAGGCCATCGATACACAGGTGGTGCCGGCATACGCCAGGCTGCTGGATTTCATCCGCAACGAGTACCAGCCGCGCGCACGCACCACGCTGGCCGGCGAAGCGTTGCCGGACGGGCAGGCGTATTACCGTGCGCAGATTCGCGAGTTCACCACGCTGGACTTGAGCCCCGATCAGATCCATCAGATCGGCGTGCAGGAGGTGGCCAAGCTGCGCACGCAGATGGACCAGACCATCGTGGCCAGCGGCTTCAAGCCGCCGGCCGGGCAGGCCGTGTTCCCGGCGTTTCTGCACTTCCTGCGTACCGACCCGCAGTTCTATGCCAAGACGCCGGAAGAGTTGCTCAAGCAGGCGGCGTGGATCGCCAAGCGCGTGGACGCCAAGGTGGGCGATTACATCGGCCGGCTGCCTCGCCGTCGCTTCGCCATCGAACCGGTGCCGCCGGAGTTGGCGCCGTTCTATACCGGCGGTCGCGGTGGGCCGGGCATCTATCTGGTCAATACCTACAACCTGCCGTCGCGGCCGCTGTACAACCTGACCGCGCTGACCTTGCACGAATCCTCGCCCGGTCACGCCTTGCAGATGCCGCTCGCGGCAGAGGCGCAAGGCTTGCCGGAGTTCCGCCGTTACGGCTTCATCTCCGCCTACGGTGAAGGTTGGGCGCTGTATTCGGAGTATCTGGGTCAGGAGATGGGCATGTACGACACGCCCTATGACCGTTTCGGCTACCTGACCTACCAGATGTGGCGCGCCTGCCGCCTGGTGATCGATACCGGCATCCACCACAAGGGCTGGACGCGCGAGCAGGCGCAGGCCTACCTGCGCGACAATACTGCGCTCAGCGAGCACGAAGTCACCACCGAGGTAGACCGCTATATCGCCTGGCCGGGGCAGGCGCTGTCGTACTACCTGGGCGAGCTGAAAATACTGGAGCTACGCCGCAAGGCAGAAGCCGCGCTGGGCGAAAAGTTCGACCTGCGCAACTTCCACGATGCGGTGCTGCAGACCGGCTCGGTGCCTTTGCCGGTGCTGGAAGCGCGCATCGACCGCTTCATCGCCGATGGCGGCGTGTCGCCGTACCCACAGGATGACCAGGCAGAGGCATCGGCAGAGGCGAAGGCCTCCGCCAGCGACTGACACGTGCGCGCACGTGATGGCTTTAAGAGCAGTACCGCGCTTTCCACATTTCGGGGCGACGTATGACCACACACGCTGCGACCACGCAAGGCAAGTTCCACAAGCGCCTCAGCCTGACCGACCTGACCTTTATCGGGCTGGGTTCGATCTTCGGTTCCGGGTGGTTGTTTTCGGCCAGCCACGTCTCATCGATCGCGGGGCCGGCCGGCATCGTGTCGTGGATCCTCGGTGGGATCGCGGTGCTGCTGCTTGGGCTGGTGTATTGCGAACTCGGCGCGGCATTGCCGCGCGCCGGCGGGGTGGTGCGCTACCCGGAATATTCGCATGGCGCCTTGCTCGGTTCGCTGACCGGCTTCATCACCTTGATCGCGTTCTCCAGCCTGATCGCGATCGAAGTGGAAGCGGCGCGGCAATACGCAGCGGCGTGGTTCCCGTGGTTGAGCCAGCCAAACAGCACCCATCCCAGCGTCGTGGGTTGGCTGGTGCAGCTGGCCTTGCTCGTGCTGTTCTTCGTACTCAACTACTTCAGCGTCAAGACCTTTGCGCTGGCCAATAACATCGTCAGCATCTTCAAGTTCCTGGTGCCGATCCTGGTGATCGTGCTGCTGATGCAGCACTTCGATGCCGGCAATCTGAGCGTGCATGGGTTCGCGCCATCGGGCATGGCGGGCGTGGAGGCGGCGATCTCGGCCGGCGGCATCATCTTCGCGTATCTGGGGTTGACCCCGATCGTGTCGGTGGCCAGTGAGGTGCGCGACCCGCAGCGCAATATTCCGATTGCGCTGATCCTGTCGGTGGCGCTGTCCACGGCGATTTACGTGCTGCTGCAGCTGACGTTCCTGGGCAGCATCCCGGCCGCGCAACTCGCGCAAGGCTGGGCGGGCATCGACAAGGCCTTCTCGCTGCCGTACCACGACATCGCCCTGGCGTTGGGCATGGCGTGGCTGGCCGCGCTGGTGATCTGCGATGCGATGGTCTCGCCCAGCGGCACCGGCAACATCTACATGAATGCCACGCCGCGCGTGGTGTATGGCTGGGCACGCAGTGGCGGGTTCTTGCCGGTGCTGACGCGGGTGGATCCGGCGTCGGGCATCCCGCGTCCGGCACTGTGGTTGAGCCTGGGCTTGTCGATCTTCTGGACGCTGCCGTTTCCCTCCTGGGAAACGCTGATCGGCGTGGTGTCGGCCGCCTTGGTGCTGAGCTATGCGGTGGCGCCGATCACGGTGGCGGCTCTGCGGCGCAGCGCGCCGGACTTGCCGCGCCCATTCTTCGTGCGTGGCCTGCCGATGTTGGGGCCGCTGTCGTTCATGGTGGCGGCGTTGATCGTGTACTGGTCCACCTGGCCGACCTTGTCGTGGTTGCTAGGCTTGCAGGTGCTGGCGTTCGTGCTGTACGTGCTATTGCGCCTGCCTTCGCGCCAGGGCCGCGCGCGCCTGGTGCGGCAGGTGCGCGCGTCGCTGTGGCTGATCGTGTTCTTCGTGCTGGTGATGCTGGTGTCGTGGGCGGGGACGTTCGGCGGACATGGCTGGATTGCGCATCCCTTCGATACGTTGGGCGTGGCGGTCATCGCGTTGTGCATTTATCACTGGGGCGCACGCAGCGGTTTGCGCAGCGACGAGCTTGCGCTGGAGGAGGACGATGGTGAGTGATGCGCGCCGCAGCGCATTTGGTTTACGTCGGTGGTCTGCATTGGTCGCCTACGGATTGGTGTTGTCGGGTGCTGTGCAGGCTGCGCCCAGCGTTGCCGATTACCAACGCTCGCTGGGTTTGCGCGAGCAGTGGATCACGCTGACAGAGAATGTCGCCTGGCCGGCGCAGTGGCAGGATGATGGAAGGTTCTACTACCGCAAGACAGTGCCGGGCGGCTTTGCGTTTGTCAGTGCCGATGTGGCCACCTTGCAGAAGCAGCCGGCCTTCGATCAGGCGCGCCTGGCGCAGGGCCTGAGTGCGGCAACCGGGAAACCGTATGCGCCGCTGCGTCTGCCGTTCGAGCAGTTTTCGTTTTCAACCGAGGGCGAACGCAGCGATGGCGCCATTGTCTTCGCACTGGACGATGCGCCCTGGCGTTGCACGCTGACCACCTACCGCTGCGCGCCCGATGCACGGCTGCAGCCGACCTCACGCCCACGCGGCTTCGGCGTGGTACGCGACCCGCTGGTGCCGGCCGACACCACGCCGCGTCGTTCGCCGGATGCCAAGTGGGAGGTGCTGGCCGATGGCTGGAACCTGGTATTGCGTCATCTCGCCGATGGGCAGGTCACACGGCTCAGCAGCGACGGCCGTGCCGATGATTATTTCGATCCGGAGAGCGTTGCCTGGTCGCCGGACTCGCGGCAGCTGGCGGTGTATCGCGTGCGTCCGGGGCTGGCTCGCCGTGTCACCCGCGTCGAAGCCGCGCCTGCCGGCGGTGGGCAACCGGTGGTGCATACCCAGTTGTATCCCAAGCCGGGCGATGCGGTGGATGTGGAGCGCCCGGTACTGTTTGCGCTGGACGGCACGCGTCGCGACGTGGACACGGCGTTGTTCGACAACCCGTATTCGTTGTCGCCGCTGCAGTGGCGCAGCGACGGGCGCAGTGTCGCGTTCGAGTATGTGCAGCGCGGCTTCCAGCGCATGCGCGTGATTGCGGTGGATGCAATCAGTGGGCGCGCGCGCGTGGCAGTCGGCGAAGACGCGCGCACCTTCGTGTATGCCGACCGCAGCTTTCGCCACGACGTGGATGGGCGTGGCGATGAGGTGCTGTGGATTTCCGAGCGCGATGGCTGGCGGCACCTGTATCTGTTCGATGGACGCAGCGGCAAGGTGAAACGCCAGCTCACCCGCGGGCCGTGGGTGGTGCGCGATGTGCTGCGCGTGGACGATGCGCAGCGCCGCATCTGGTTCACGGCCAGCGGGATGGACGCAGGCAAGGACCCATACGACAGACAACTCTACAGCGTGGATTTCGACGGCCGCCGGTTGACCCGCTTGACCCACGCCGAGGCCGACCACGACGTGGCGATTGCCGACGATGGCCTGCATTACGTCGACGTCTACTCGCGTCCAGACCTGCCGCCGGTGATGGAGCTGCGCGCCATCGATGGCCAACTGCTGCATACCGTGGAGCGTGGCACGATCGACAGGCTGCAGGCCGCCGGCTGGCGCGCGCCGGAGACCTTCGTAGCCAAGGGCCGCGACGGCACCAGCGACATCTGGGGCATGGTGGTGCGACCGCGCGACTACGACCCGCGCAAGACCTATCCGGTGATCGAAAACATCTACGCCGGGCCGCACGATTCCTTCGTGCCCAAGACGTTCTGGCCCTTCGGTTATCACTCCGGCGGCGACAAGCAGATCGGCATGCAGGCGCAGGCCGATCTGGGTTTCATCGTGGTGATGATCGACGGCATGGGGACCGCCAACCGCTCCAAGGCGTTTCATGATGTCGCGTGGAAAGACCTGGGCGATTCCGGGTTTGCCGACCGCATTGCATGGCATCGTGCGCTGGCCGCCAAAGACCCGTCTTACGACATCAGTCGCGTCGGCATCTATGGTGCGTCGGCGGGTGGGCAGAGCACGCTGGGGGCGCTCGAGCGTCATCCGGAGTTCTACAAGGTGGGCGTTGCGTTTGCCGGGTGCTACGACAACCGCATGGACAAGATCAGCTGGAATGAGCAGTGGATGGGCTGGCCGGTGGATGCGTACTATGCAGAGGCGTCTGGCGTGGTCAATGCACGCAAGCTGCAGGGCGACCTGCTGCTGATCGTCGGCGAGCAGGACAGCAATGTGGATCCGGCGTCCACCGCACAGGTCGTCGATGCCCTGATCAGGGCCGGCAAGGAGTTCGACCTGCTCAATGTGCCGGGTGGCGAACATTCGGTTGGCCGCTCCAGCGGGCCGATCGATTACGTGCAACGTCGCCAGTACGACTTCTTCGTGCGCCACCTGCGCAACGAACCCACGCCGCACTGGAATTCCCTGCCGTCGGAGGCGCAATGATGCGTTTGTTTGCTCGATTCAAGGCACAGCGGCGCAGCCGGGGGGCGGGTCTGCTGTGGTCGCTGGCGTTGCTGGCTGGTAGCACACCGCTGCTTGCGGCCGCCGAAGAACTGCCGCGCTTCGTCACCAAGGATGGCCGCCATGCCGTGTTTGTCGATGGTGCGCCGTACACCATCTTGGCCGCACAGTTGCACAACTCCAGCGCATGGCCGGCGGTATTGCCCCAGGCATTGGACGACGTGGTGGCCCTGCATGCCAACACGGTGGAAGCGCCCGTGTATTGGGAGCAGTTCGAGCCGGAACAGGGCCGCTTCGACACCACCAATGTGGACGCGCTGATTGCCGGCGCCCGCAAGCGCGGCCTGCGCGTGGCCTTGCTCTGGTTCGGCAGCTGGAAGAACGGCCAGATGCATTACGTGCCGGAATGGATCAAGCGCGACGGGGCGACCTACCCGCGCATGCGCGATGCCAACGGTGAGCCGGTGGATGTGTTGTCGCCCCATGTGGCCGCCAACATGCAGGCCGATGCGCGTGCGTTCACCGCGTTGATGCAGCACCTGCGCAAGGTGGATGGCGATCGCCATACCGTGATTCTGGTGCAGGTGGAAAACGAGCCAGGCGCGATCGGTACCGTGCGCGATCACGGCCCCGCAGGGGAGGCGGCGTTCGCGCAACCGGTGCCGCCCCAGATTGCGCGCGCACTGGGTAAACCGCAGGGCAGCTGGCAGCAACTGTTCGGCGCCGAAGCTGCCGAAGCGTTCAACGCATATGCAACCGCTGCGTATATCGAACAGGTGGCTGCCGCCGGCAAGCGTGCGTATCGGCTACCGCTCTACGTCAACACCTGGCTGCGCTACAAGGGCAAGCGCTATCCGGGCATGGACTACCCGTCCGGCGGTGCGACAGTGAACGTATTCGCGCTGTGGCGCGCGGCCACGCCGTCGATCGATTTCATTGGTACCGACATCTACACCAGCGACTACAACGAGTACACCAAGGTCATCGGCCAATACGCGCGGCCCGATAACCCAGCCTGGGTCTCGGAAACCGGCTTCGAAGCTGCCACTGCGCCGTATCTGTTCCATGTGCTGGGGCAGGGCGGGATCGGCTTTTCGGTGTTCGGCATGGATGGCAACCAGGACAGCCAGGCCAACCGCGACGCGATCGCTGCGCACGCCGCCAACTTCAAGCTGCTCGCGCCGATGCAGCGGATTCTGGCGCAGGCCGCCTTTGACGGCCGGCTGCAGGCGGTGGCCGAGCAGCCCGGCGCGCCGCAGCGGACGCTACGCTTCGGCGAGTGGGAGGCCAAGGTGTCGTTTGGTGCGCCCATGTGGGGCGATGCGCCGCCCATTCTGCCCGGCAACGACGACCACGCCGGCCGGCTGCTCGTGGCCCAACTGGGGCCGGAGGAGTTTCTGGTGACCGGTATGGCTGCACGCATTGAATTTTTCCGCGAGGCGGCCGATACCCGTCGTGGACAACTGTTGCGGGTGGAGCAGGGGCGGTATGTCGACGGGCGCTGGCAGATGGAAAAGCAGCTCAACGGCGACCAGACCGACTACGGCCTCAACTTCGGGCGTGTGGATGCAAACGGCAAGGTGCCTGTGGTGTTGCGGGTGCGGGTGGGTACTTACTGAGCCTTGCTGATCGTGTCCTCGCCGCCTTCGGCCTGTTGTCTGCAATGAGTTGAGCCTTGTTCGAATCCACTCGCCGCCACGCCGGAGCCATCATGAGCATCAGCAGTATCGCCAGTTCCGGAATGCAGGTCGCCGCGCTGCGCCAACAGGTGGCGGCCAGCAATGTAGCCCGCCAGCCGGTGGACGGCAGCCCGCGTCAGTCTGTCGCGGCCGCTACCCAGGCCAACGGCGGCGTGGCGGCACGCGTGGTGAATGCCAGCCCCGATCCATCTGCGCCGGCCACCGATCTGGTCGAAGGTCTATCGGCACGCAACGAGTTCCAGGCAAATGCCAATGTGTTGCGGCGCTCCGACCAGATGCTGGGGAGCTTGTTGGACGTGTCGACCTGAGCGGTTCGGCCTACACGACGACGGTCTTCGACCTGTTGCATTGGGTGCAAGGCGTGTCTGGCGAGCGATCGGTGCACCGCGCCGTCCACGCTGCGGGTTTGCTGCAGGGTCCTTGCCTGCCCACCATCGCAGGACACGCTGCAAGTACGTCCATCTAAGCTCCTTGGCGGCATCCATGCCGCCAAGGGACCCGCGAGGGTGGGCGGGCAAGGACCAATCGAGATGGTCGGTGCGCATGGTTCGGCAAAGCAACCGGCAGAGGGCTTTGCCCTTTCCTTCGCTTTCACCAAAACCACCATCCAACGGTTGGGTGCGGTGTCCTCGCCGATTGCGGGACCGTTGGCGGCATGGATGCCGCCAGCGAGCCCCAGTGATGGATTCACGGCGCGTCCCGCGAGCTGGCGAGGGCGCCGCGCACTCGAAGTGTCGCGTTTTTTACAATGCAGACACGAAGAGGGCATCACGTACTCACTAACCAGGCTTCGACCTAGCGCGTCGTGCCGTAATCGCTTTACCCTCGGCCGTCAGTGCCCGTCATCGCCCAACACCTGCGCCGCGTCCACGATATCCACGCCCTGCAGTTGTCCTAGCCAGTGATCGAACCAGGGTTTGTGCATGGCGCCGACCACCGCTAGTACCCATGCACCGGGCTGCTCGGCAAAGCTGGCACGCACGTTCGATACCATGCGCAGGTTGCGGATTTCCCAACCGGACACGTAGCGATAGCCGTAGTGCTCCGGCGAGTCCTCGCTCAGCGCAGCGCGAAAATCCACAGAAATCGCCAGCTGCTGGCTGGCCGGTAGATTGATCGCGCGGTACAGCTCCAGCAGTTTGCCTTCGCCAGCCAGCTGGTCTTCGTGCTCGCGCATGGCACGTGCACGTGGTGCGGCTTTGTCCCAGGCGGTCTGAATCGCTTCGCCATAGGCCACCGGATCGCCGAGATCGACATTGTCGCCGGTATGATCGTCGGCCGGGTAAACACGCTGCAGGCCAAGCCGTGCCGCCAGCCGCGCGGCGATCTGGATGCTCTCGTTGGGGCGCCGTTCCGCCTTACGCAAGCGCGCGACCAGCGCAGCGTCCAGCCCGTCGCCGGCACGCTGCTCGGCGTGTGCAAGCTGCAACCACTGCACCAGCGCTGACGATGGATCGCCGGAGGCCAGGAACAGCGCTGCCAGATGGCGACGGTGTGCTGGCGCGGGCGCCTCTGGCCAGGTCTTCAATGCGGCGCGTATCTGGCCCATGGCGGAGGGCACATCCAGACCGGTGGCACGCGCAGCGTCGGTTGTGTCGGGACAATAGTGAGTGGTGTCTTCGGGTAGATAGACCGCAGGATGCCGGCGCATCAGATCGCAGGTTTCGCCAGACAGGTTTTCGACGGTGATGATGGTGGGCTTGTAAGCGGCCAAGCGGTCCATCAGCGGTTGCAACCGTGCTGCACCGATGTCACTGCCCTTGGGCAACTGCGACAGATGCACGCTGCCAAGAACGAGTACCTGCGTGCGTGGCGCGGCCATCTCTGCATCCAACCGCGACAGGTCCACTTGCGCCTGCGCGATGCAGGGCGTGAGCAGCAGCAACGCCGACCACAACACGCACTACGCAGCACGGCGCGCGCGCACGGCGAGACTGCGGAAGGCGCACCGGCAGTGTCGACGCGTTCTGGTTCGTAAGGGACTGGAAACCTGCATGACGCTCCTTGTGGAATGTTTCCATCCGCGCCGCCGTAAGCCATCCTTGCGGCGGTAGACGTGCGGCGAGTGTGAGCGAGACTGCAGGCATCGGGCCTGGCCTGAAAGTCATGCGTCAAATGGCAGGGGCGTTGGCGAATGCGCACGCCAATGCGCTCGCTTGATGCAGATGTCTCAGGCACAGCGCCTGGCATACCCACACGCAATGCACCTATGCCAAGCGAGCGTGCAATGGAGTAGCGCCCTACCGGCTTGCACATCGGTTTCCAAGTCGTCCAACGTGTCGCGACGGACGCTCACACCGGGCGCTCTGCTCAGTTGTGCCGCAATGCCTCAGCCAAGCGCGCACCGTCGGGCACGCCCAACCCGGTATTGGCGTCCCAGCCGGTGGCTGCGCGGAAGCCAGCGTTATCGCCGGCAACGATGTCGCGGAATGCCTCCGGGTGGCCGTACAGGCGCGGCAACACGAAGTGGGGTTGCATGCGGTTTGCGCCGTAGATGCGTGCCAGCAAGGCCGCCCATAACGGTGCGGCAGCGCTGGTGCCGCCCATCACGGCGGGCTGCCCGTTGATCGACAGGTAGTAGCCGGTCTGCGCATCGGCGTTGGCCGCCACATCGGGGACGCCGCGCATGCGCAGTTGGCGTGACTGGTGCTGTGCATCGGTGAGGCGCAGATTGTTCTGCCAGGCAGGACGTGCAAAGAACCTGCTTTCTCCGCCGCCGCCGCTCGCCCAGGCCTGTTCGTTGGCGCTGTCCGCCGTTACCTGGAGCCGAGTGCCGCCGCAGGCGAGCACGAACGGACTGGATGCGGGAAAGCAGACATTCAATCCTGGCTGCCCGTCACTTGCGCCATCGTCGCCAGCGGCAATGCACACGGTGATGCCCATCAACGCAGCGGCCCGAAACGCACAGTCGTAGGCCTGGCGCGATTGCGGCGTCCATTGCGATTCGGTGAAACCCCAGCTGATGGCGATGATGCCAGGTGAGTGCTCTGCATCGTGGATGGCGGCATTGATCGCTTCCAGAAAACCGTTGTCGGTGTTGGGCGCGAAATACATCACCAGTTTCGCGCCCGGCGCGATTGCCCCGGCGATCTGGATATCCATCTGCGCTTCGACATCGGCATCTGCATTGCCGCGACTGACGGCGTTGGTTGCCCCGGGCAACAGCACATCGACCAGTGTCGGCATGGGGACGCGTAGCTGCGCAAAATAGGCGGTCATCTGGTCGCGTGCATAGCCGCCGCCCAGCACGATGATGCCGATGCATTGACCGTGCCCGTCATGCTCGGGAAAGCCGTAGAGCTGCGCCAGCTGCGGCGGCGTGTATTGCATGATCGGACCATCCCGACTGTCGGCCGGTGGAGTGGGCTGTATCGCAGGCGGCAAGGATGCGCTCGCCTCGGGCGCGCTGGGCAGGGTCTGAGCCTGCGGGCGGGCGTCCAGCCCGAGCACGGCGGTGACGATGCCGCCCAGGGCCTGTGGAATCGATACCGGGCCGATGCGTCCGCGATAGCGCATCGCACCATCGATATAGTCGCGCAAGCTGACCTGGAATGCGGCCTCGCACTGCTGCACGGTGCCCTCCAGGATCACGCTGCCGCTGTCTGCGTGCGCGTGCTCGATCCTCAAGCCATAACTGGCAGCAAAGTCGGCAACGGCCTGCAGATCTGCCGCACCGGCGGCGAAGCGTTCGCTGAACTCCGCACGCGTGAACGCAACCGGCAGCGTATTGGGCTGCAATTGCAGCAGCGCATCGGCAGCGGCATTCAATGCAGGCATCCGCACCGCGAGCAGGACGCGCAGGCGTTCGTCCTGCGGCGGTTGTCCGGCCTCGACAGTGGAGGGTGCGGGACGGCGCTCACT
Source organism: Xanthomonas sp. DAR33341 (assembly GCF_003992815.1). Lineage (NCBI taxonomy): Bacteria > Pseudomonadati > Pseudomonadota > Gammaproteobacteria > Lysobacterales > Lysobacteraceae > Xanthomonas > Xanthomonas sp. DAR33341. The sequence continues at coordinate 24,389 of NZ_QEYV01000036.1, forward strand.
GCCGGCCAGGATCGTGTGCATGCTGGGGAGAACTCCATCGAAGTGGGTGAGTCAAAGTGGGTTGGTATAGATCCAAATCCAGCCGTCGCGTGCTGCGCGACCCACCGCGATACGCACGGCTGCCAGCAGCACGGCAGTGTGCATTCAATGCCATGCGCGGGTTGTCTGTGCAGCGGGATACCGCGTGCGATGGACGGCAATACGAAGCGCGCACGCATCGATTGGTGGGCTCCTGGTCAATGGCACGCAACGGCAAGCGCTTGCAGCAAGATCAGCATCGCCCGCGCGTGCCTCAGATCCTGCGACAGCGCGCCGCGTGGTTGATCGTGCTGACGGCCTGACGCAGCCAGGGCGACGGCGCGTACGACGGCAGGCAGTCACTGCCCCGTCGAGATGTGCAGATTTCCGCACGGGTGTCTGACCGCTGTCACAAGACGTCGTGCATGAACGCGCGCACGATGGGCCACGATCATTCGAGGGAGCAACGATGGACCGTAGAACCTTTCTGCGTCAGGGCATGGCGGCCACCGCGGCGGTCGGTGCAGGTGCCGCGCTGGCAACGCCGGCCGCGGCGTCGGCTGCGAGCACGCTGCCGGCGCCGACACTGCCCCGCCTGGAACCGCTGCCTTCGGCCGCGCATGTCGGTAGCACGCTGTGCAGCTTCACCCACCTGCAGCAGCATTGGACCGTCTACGAACATCTGGACGATGCGCAAGGCCAGCTCACGTTGTGGAGCGACAGCGGCATGCTGCGGCTGGACAAGCGCACCGAGCCGGTCTATCCGGCCGCGGGCACGCCGTACTTCGGGCTGCCGCTGGCGCAGGTGGCCATGGCCGAAGCCGACCTGCTGGCCGACCGCCTGCTGCGCGACGGCGACCCGGACGAGGCGCAGGTGCGCGACGTGGCGCCGCCGCCGGCCTCCTTGCTCGACCCCAAGGACAATGGCGGGCGCTGGCCGTGGACCACCTTTGTCGGAACACGCGAAAGCCTGGACACCATGCCCATCCTGCCCAACGGCCGCAGCCGCACCTCGCGGCCGGAACACGCGTTCAAGGAGTTGGGCGAGGAAGCGCTGATCAAGCGCCGCGAAGAAGGCATGCTCGGCGGCTGGATGCCCGCGGTGCGCAAGGTGATGCGCCGCGAGGGCGAGCCCGACAGCTGGTACGACGTACTGGTGTTTGCCGACGTGCGGGCACGCGATCGCTTTGTGGTGCAAACCTGGCACCGCACGATGCAGGTCAAGGCCGGCGCCGTCGTCGCGGTGCACTACACCCACAGCTACCCCGACTTTGCGCCCTCCCGCAGCGCCGCCACCGCCGAACAGTTCTACGCGGCACTGATCGATTTCGCTGCGTATTGGCAGCAGGCGCTGGACGGCACCGTGCAGGCGCAGTTTCCCGATGCCAGTTGGAACGACATGGCGCAGTTCGCGTTCGCGCGCGAGCTGGTGGTGCGCCCCGGCGGCGATTACCCGAAGTATGGCGCGGTGGAACGCGACTACTACGGCAACGAATACGACGGTTTCCAGGACACGTTTACCAGCTCGTTCTACGCCAACCTGGAGTGGGGACGTTTTGCACAAGCTGCGGCGGTGCTCGACAACTACTTCGACGCGTTCGTGCAGGACGATGGCCTGCCGAACATGCGCGGGCCGGAAGTCGGGCAGTTCGGGCTCACCTTGTCGTTGCTGGCGCGGTATCTGCGCTACACCGGCGATGCGCCACGGCTGCGCCGCGTGCTGCCCAAGATCGCCGCCACCGCGCAGGTGTTGTGCGCGTTGCACGACCAGGCGCTGGCACTGCCGCGCACGGCGCATGGCCATGGGTTGCTGCACGGCTGGAACGAATCCGATGCCTGCCTGTTTCCCGATCCTTCGCTATGGTGGAAACCGTATTACGCCAACAGCGCGCTGACCATCCGCGGCTGGGAAGATATCGCACAGGTGTGGAGCACGCTCGGTGGCGATGCGGGCCAGGCCACGCAATGGCAACGCCGCGCCACGCAGCTGCGTGCGCGACTGGAAGCCAGCCTGCGTGCCAACGTGCGTCGCGACCTCTCGCCGCCATACGTGGGCCCGTTGCCCGGCACCACATTGACCTTTCGCCAATCGTTGCTGCAGGAAAAGCCCAGCGAACAGCAATGGCCGCACCGTGCATATGCCGAACTGCTGCAGGCCGATGTGTTGCCGCACGACCTGGCCCACCTGGTGATCGATTGCCTGCGTGGCCATGGCGGCACCAGCATTGGCGTGGTGGCCAACATCGCACCGCCGGAGCCGGGCAGCCGCGATCTGCTCGGTTTCATTTCCTATGGCTATGCGCAACAGTTGCTGCGGCTGGATCGCATCGAAGAATATCTGTTGTTCGTCTACGCGCATCGTTATCAAGTGCACACGCGCGGCAGTTGGACGGCCGGGGAAGTCAGCGGCATCACCGGCGGCATGCCGTTGTTCTGCATACCGGCGCAGATGACCATCCCCTTGCTGCTGCGCTGGATGCTGGTCAGCGACGACAGCGCCGGCGAGCAGTTGTTTCTCGCGCGTGCGGTACCGCGCGCCTGGCTGGGCAGCGGTGCGCCGGTGGGCATCAGCGCGGCGCCGACGCGCTGGGGCACGGTCGCCTTGACGCTGCGCACCGACACGGTGGCGCGTTGCATCAATGCCGATGTGCAGTTGCCGGAGCGCGCGCCCGCCCGCACCTGGCTCACCCTGCGTGCACCCGCAGGCACTCGCCTGCAGCGCGTGCTGGTCGATGGCAAACCGGCGAATGCGCAGGGGCCGCATACAGATCGCGTGGCCTTGCCGGGCGCTGCTGCACTGGTGAGGGTGCAGGCGTGGTACGCCTGACAACGGCGACGCGATGATCGAGCGCCGCCGTTGCTGCAGTGTTGCCGGACATCGCGCACCGCAGTGCCGCCTCGCTGTTCGCATGCAGGTGCTGTGGTCGATCACGGAGACCAGGGCACATCGGATGATCGTGCCGATATGCTGCTGCTTGGGCAATGCAGGCATGCCCGAATGCAGGCCCAAGCACGCGATTTTCCGCACGCGTCCCGACTAAATTCGTCAAGACGGCGCAGTGGGGTTACCGCAAGATTTTTTTAACGTAACGCGTGTGTCAAACCATGCGCTCTCAGGGGAGAGCGGTGTCGTTGCAGTCGCCTTCCTTGCATGCGTAGAGACCTGCCGTTGAGACGGCGGGCCGGTGCAGTCTCCGTCGTGATCGATCCCTCCGTCTGTGCGTTGTGCCGGTGCTGCTTGGCCGTGCGCGGCCATGCAGGAAGGTGGGCCGTACCCTGTGTCAGCACAAGGATTTCCGATGTCGTCCAGCCGCACTGCTGTTGTTCCCAAACGACGCGTCTTGCAAACCACCAGGCTCGTCAACGCCCTGCTGTTTGCACTGGCAGTTGCCGCCGTGCCGGCCGCCGCGCAACAGCGTGGCGATGGCGCAGACGATGCCACCCAGACCTTGGATCAGGTCAACGTCACCGGCACCCATCTACGCCGTGTCGACGCCGAAACCGCCAGCCCGGTCGTGGTGATCGACCGGCAGCGTATCGAAGACAGTGGGCAGAACACGCTGGGGCAGTTGCTGCAGCGCTTGCCGATGATTGGCCGGCTTCCAGGCCGGGCCTGCACTCAATTCCGGTTTCAGTCACGGCCGCGCGCTGGTGTCGCTACGCAATCTCGGGCCAGAGCGCACGTTGGTGTTGGTCAACGGCCATCGCATGGCGGGGCCTGCCAGCAGCGTGGCGTCGGCGCCCGGCGTGGACGTCAACGCAATCCCCGCAGCGATGGTGGAGCGCGTGGAAGTGCTCACCGACGGTGCGTCGTCGGTGTACGGCTCCGATGCGATCGGCGGGGTGGTCAATGTCATCCTCAAGGACAGATACGACGGATTCGCCGCCACCGTGGACTACGCGCAGAGCACCCATGGCGATGCCAATCGACGCACGCTCGGGCTGGAATGGGGCAAGACCTGGGACCGCGGCGGGCTGATCCTGGGTCTCAGCCGCAATTCGATGAACCCGGTGTTCAATCGCGACCGCAGTTACGCCGCCAAGGCGGTGGAATATCTCGATGGGCAGGTCAGCGAGATTCGCGGCGGCAATACGCGCGCCTTCCTGACCGATGGGCGCCGGGTGACCCCGGTCGATGGCGTGCCGCCCGGGCCGGTGGGCCAGGACGCATTCCGCCCGTATCAACCGGCTACAGACAGCTATAACGTCTACGATGCGCAGTACCTGATCACTCCGATCAAACGCACCAATGCCTCGCTGCACGGCAGTTTCGACTTCACCCCCGGCGTGCAGGGCTACATGGACGTGTTCTGGACCCGCAGCAAGACCATCTCGCGGCTGGATGCGTACGCCATGGAGATGCAGGACGCAGCGGACAACTACTACAACCCGTTCGGCGATGCGCTGGACCGTTACCTGTTGCGCTCCACTCAGGCCAATACGCGCGTCTACACCTCCACCATGTTCCAGACCAATGTCGTGGCCGGCTTGCGCGGGCGCGTGGACGGCAGCAGTTGGCAATGGGATGCGGCGGCCGGCTATGCACGCTACAAGGACACCTTGGTGCGCACCGGCTTTTCGATCACCTCGGCGTTGAATAACGCGGTAGGCGCTTCGTTCCTGGACAGCGACGGGGTGGTGAAGTGCGGCGCGCCGGGCGCCGTGATCGCCGGCTGCACGCCGATCAATATCTTCAACCCCGACGACCCGTCCACCATCGCCGCATTGCGAAACACGCAGCGACCGGTGGACCTGATCGACGAAAGCCAGATGCGCTTTGTCGATATCAGCGCCAATGGCGATCTGTTCAAACTGCCGGCCGGAATGGTGCAGGCAGCCGTCGGCCTGGTGTATCGCACCAACAAGTTCGCGCAGGGGACGACCAGCGATGTGGCCGCTGCCGATGCCGATGGCAATTGCGACTACGACGACGGCTGCATCCTCAAGCAGGGGCGCGAGGAGTCGGTCAGGGAAGCCTATGCGGAATTGCTGGTGCCGCTGTTGAGGGATGCGCCGTTCGCCAATGTGTTGAACCTGAATCTGGGCTCGCGCTATTCCAACTACGACGCCTGGGGCAACACCACCAACAGCAAGGTTGCGATCGAATGGCGGCCGATCGCGAATCTATTGGTGCGTGCCACCGGCTCGCAGGTGTTCCGGGCGCCGGCGTTGGGTGATTTGTATGGCTCGCCCTACAACAGCGTGGTCGACAACACGGGCGACTTCGAGGACCCGTGCACGGGCTTTACCGGCGCGCCGAATCCGGCCTGCGCAAACGTGCCCAACGATGGCAGCTACACCAACACCGCGCAGTTCAACGTGGTGACCTCCGGCGCCAATAACGTTGGCTTCAAGCTCAAGCCCGAGCGTGGCCGCTCTTACAATGTGGGGCTGGTCTACGACCCGGATCGGGTACGCGGGCTATCGCTCAACGTGGACAGCTGGCGAGTCGTGCTGGACGACATGCTGACCGGTGTCGGCTTGCAGCAGGTCGTCAGCGATTGCTTCGACGGCAGCGAAGCCGCGTTCTGCCCGCTGATTCAACGCGATGCCAACGGACAGCTGACGCGGGTGTCGGTGCCGTTCGCATACAACAGCGGCAAGGTCGATATTCGCGGCTACGACGCTGGCATTCACTACACGCTGGCCGACACCGCCTGGGGCACGTTTGCGATGGGGCTGGATGCAACGTTCTTCTCCAGCTATCGCTTTGCGGGCGATCCGCATAACTACGTCGGCGAAAATTCCAGCTGGGGCAACATGCCGCGCTGGCGCGCCGTGGCCAATCTGGCCTGGGACAACGGCCCGTGGCATGCGAGCTGGAACACCCGCTATCTGGGCCGCACCGTCAACGGTAGCCAGTACGAAGATTTTTGCGCGGACACCAATGCCGACGGCAGTTGCGCGTATTTCCGGATTGGCTCGGTGGTGTACCACGACGCCTCGTTGAGCCGGAGGATCGCATCGCTGCATAGCACGCTGGCGGTGGGCATCGACAATCTTGGCGACCGCAAGCCGCCACGGTTCTATAGCTACTCCAATGCTGCCAATACCGAAGCGAGCACCTACGACACGCTCGGGCGCTATGTCTGGAGCCGGCTGCGAGTGGAGTTTTAGAGCTGCAAAAAAGACAGCAAGCGGGTGTCGGGCGGAGTAGACAGCGCACTTGGAACGCAGTGGACGCGCGGCACGTGCCGCACCGAGCAAGGGGGCGCCTGCCTTGCAGAGCGCTTTAGTTGCGCTGCATGGCCTGCGTCAGCCGGTAGGCTCGCGGCCGGCCGTTCGCGTCATCTACGACAGTCGCTGCGTGTGGTGGCGAAGGACGCACAGCGCGGTTCGCTTTGCATCGCTGCACTTCGTGTTGGCGCAGGTGTCGCCAGCGCAAACAACTATGGTGAGGCGGCTGCATTGCATCGGTTGCAATGCAGTGGGGAGGAGCGCAGCTGTTTATCGTCGATGCGCGCAGCCGCCGCATCGATCGCGCTGTCTTGCACGTCAATGGGATGGATGTCATGAGGGATTTACGCTGGAAATCGTTCCTGGCGCGGCACCGGCGCTGGTTGCGTTTGACCCGACGCATCGGCGCTGCTGCGCTGTTGTGGACATGCATCGTGCTGGGCTGGCCCCTTGCAGTCGCCCAGGAAGCGCCGATCGCTCAGCCCAACGCGATGATCGGCGAGCCGCTGTTTCGCGGCCTGGACCACCCGATGCCTGCCACCGCGGTGCCGTTTGCGCCCGGCGGGCAATTGGCAAGGATCTACGCGGCCGATATCGCGCATGGGGCAGGGCAGGCACCGGGCAATGATTTCTGGATCGACCGTATGCTGGCCCGCGAGGGAACTGGCGGTGGCTTCGACGATCACAACGACTGGTTGTTTACGCGTGGTCGCGCCGCGTATCTGAGCTATCACGCGCCCGATGCGCCGGGATTCGTTGGGCAGGTGGCGTATTGGCACGCCACCGATTACGACGCGCTGTTCCGCATCCACGCCACGCTGGGCAAGCGTCGTGTGCAATGGAAGGAACGTGCGCAGCAGCGGCGGCAGACACCGAGCTATTTCACGACGGTGTTCGAAGATGCCGGCGCGGGCGTGCGCATGCGGCTGGTCAAGTACATCACCGAGCAGAACGTGGCAGTCGCCAGCGTCGTGCTGTCCAGCCTGGACGGCGCGGCGCACACGGTATCGCTGCAAGCAGCTTCGCCGATCGCCCAGCACGCCGACGGCAATGAGCTGGCCGGCGCATTCGACGCGTACAACCACATCACGACGGTCTTTCCCCGTCTGTCCGGCGATGGCTTCCATGTCGAGGGGCAGCGCCTGGTGCGCGATATCGACATCCCCGCGAGCGGCGAAACCGCGCCAGTCAAGCTGCAGCTCGGCATGCTCACCCGCGAGTTGCCCGACGCCCGCGCCGAGTACACGCGCATTGCCGCGCAAACGCCGCAGCAGGCCTACCAGCAGCACGTGGCCAGCTACAACCGCTGGTGGGTGGACAACCTGCCATACCTGGACACGCCCAACGAGAACATCGGCAAGAGCCTGTTCTATCGCTGGTGGGTACTGCGCTTCAACTTCCTCGATGCCGATGTGCCCGGCAACGACTACCAGTTCCCGGTCGCCATCGAAGGCGTGCTGGGCTACGACAACGCGATCGTGCTGACCGCCGGCATGTTCCTGGACGATCTCAAATACCTGCGTAATCCGCTGTATGCCTATGGCACCTGGCTCAGCGCGGGCGAGACCGCGGGCGGTGGCAAGTACACCGACAACCCTGGCTCGCCGGAGAACTGGTCCAATTCCTACGCGCAATACATCACGGCCGCGGCATGGCGGTCGATGCAGATCCACGGCGGGCCGGCGACGCTGGCGGGCAAGCTGGCACGCTATGGCAGCGGTGACGTGGACGGCGTGCTGGCGGCCTACGATCTCAACCACAATGGGCTGATCGAGTACGACTGGGCGGCGATGACCGGCAACGACGCCGATGCGGTGTCGTTCGACTGGGCCGACCAGCACGGCCAGATCCGCATGGACCGCACCGAGAGCGCCTACGTCTATGCCAACGCGCAGGCGGCGGCGCAGGCCGCGACGGTCGCGGGCGATGTTGCCACTGCGCAGCGCATGCAGGCCACCGCGCGCCGCATCCGCAAGGCGGTGCTGGAGGTGTTGTGGCAGGATCGCAGCGATACTCCCGACTCGGTCGGCCTGTACGGCGATCTGCTCAAGCATCGCCGAGCCGACGGGCCGCGACTCGCGGTCGATTGGAAGGAAACCAACAACTACTATCCCTTCAGCATGGGCTTGATGCCCAGGCAGGGCGATACCGACTACGACCCCAAGTACGTGCGCGCGTTGCGGCTGTTCGCCGACGCAGCGCAATACCCGCTGTTTCCGTTCTATACCGCCAACCAGGTGGACATGCAGGCGCGCGGCAGCGGCGCCGATGTGGGCAGCAATAATTTTTCCACCATCAATGCGACCGTGGCGTTTCGTCTGTTCGGCTCGGTCTTGCGCGATTACCCCAGCCCGTATCTGAACGCGCAGAGCTATCGCAAATTGCTCTACTGGAACGCCTGGGCGCCCTTTATCAACGGCGACAACCGCTATCCGGACCAGAACGAATTCTGGGCCAAGGGCGGTGCCAGCCGCGGCGGCAAGATCGGCTATCGCTCCTGGATCCACCATACCCAGCTGGGTGCGACCAACTTCAGCATGATCGAGGATGCGATGGGATTTCGCCCGCGCAGCGACGGCAAGATCGAGCTGTATCCGATCGATATCGGCTGGGACCATTTCGCCGCCGACAATCTGCGCTATCGCGACCGCAACCTGAGCATCGTCTGGGATCGCGATGGCAGCCACTACGGTGGCCGAGTGCCGAAGGGCTATAGCGTCTACCTGGATGGTCGCCTGGCGTTCTGCGTGGATCGGCTGGCACACGTGATCTACGACCCGGCCAGCGGGCAGGTCAGTGCCGCGCCGGATGCGGTCAATCGCAATGGCGCAGCGCACGTGCTCCAAGCCCGTCCCGCGGCACTGGCGTCGATGACGCAGGTAGCGTTCGCCGCTGGCACGCGGGTGGCGCAGATCCTGGCCAAGGCCGGCGTGGATGTGACGCTGCCGCCAGCGCGTAGCCGCAACCTGGCGCAGGGTGCGCGTGTCAGCGCCAGTTTTGCCGCTGCCGGGTTGCCGGCGACGGCGGCGGTGGATGGCAGTACCGCCGGTACGCCGTTCTGGGGCACCGCAGGCTCGCCGTCGGCCAGCGACTGGATCGCGCTGGACCTGGGCGGCACGCGCACGCTGGATCAGGTGGTGCTGTACTTCTATCGCAGTTCGTCGCCGGGCGGCGATCAGAACGGCTTTCCGTCCGGAACGCAGCCTGGCTACGCGGCACCGTGGATCTACGCCGTGCAATACCAAGATGGCAGCGGTGCGTGGAAGAACGTTCCCGGGCAGGTACGCGATGCCACGATGGCGGAGGGCAATCGCAATCGGGTGCGCTTTCCGACAATCCATGCCGCAGCGTTGCGCGTGGTGGTGACGCACGCCGGCACGGCGCGCACCGGCATCAAGGAAATCCAGCTATTCGACAGCGGTCTGCCGGCACCGGCGTCCGTGGGCAATGCGCCACCGCAGGTGCAGGCATGGCAGCTGGACACGCCCGGCGCCGATGGCGCGGTGGTGGTGCAAGGGCGCGTTGGCGATGACGGCGTGCCCAATGGCACGCTGCAGGTGCGCTGGCGCGTGCAGCAGGCGCCGGAAGGCGGCGATGCCGTGTTTGCCGATGCCGCCGCGCTGCAGACATCCGTGCGTTTTACCCGTGCCGGGCAATACACCTTGCGTCTGGCTGCCAACGACGGGGCGCTGATGGGGCATGCCGATGTGCAGGTCAACGCACCGGCCTCGCGCCCGCTGCAGAGCATTCCATTGCAGGCCGTGGCCAGTGTCAGCGCGCAGCTCACCGGCATGCAGTACCGCGTGCAGGCCTTGAACGATGGGTTCATCCCACAGACAGGCAGTTTTCCCAGTGGTAGCTTGCGCTGGGGCAGCTATGGGCTCGACCAGCCGGCAACGGTGTGGTTGCAGTACCAGTGGCCGCGCCCGGTGCGGCTGTCGTCCAGTGCGCTCTACCTGTGGAACGACCAGCCCAACGGCGGAGTGGCCGCGCCTGCCAGCTGGAAGTTGCAGATGCTGCAGGACGGACGCTGGCAGGACATCGTCAGCAAGAGCGGCTACCCGATTGCCGCAGCGGCGACCGGCGCGGCGAGCACCGCCAGCTTTGCACCGGTAGTCACCACCGCGCTGCGCGTGGTGTTGACGATGCAGACGACGGCCAACGGACATGCCGCCATTGGGGTGGACGAGTGGCAGGCGCTGTCCGAGCTGCCCAAACAGACGGAGGCCATCGATCTACGCACGGCCCCCGGGCAGGCGCCGACGCTGCCACAAGAGATCACCGCATTCTTTGCCGATGGCAGTGTGCTGCCGGTGGCCGTGCAATGGTCCGAGCTCGCCGCCAGCCGCCTGGGCCGCGAAGGTGCGGTGGAACTGCAAGGCTTGGTCGAAGGCGCGATTCCCGTCAAGGCCACCATCTGGGTACGCGCAACGCCGCCCGGGCAGATCAACACCGTGCAGCCGTTGCCGACGGTGAGCGCGGTGGTCGGGCATGCACCGACGCTGCCGGGTTTCGTGACGGTGCAATACAACGACGGCTCGCGTGAACGCTTGCCGGTGCAATGGCCCACCTTGCAGCCCG
>NZ_QEYV01000045.1:0-32250 GCF_003992815.1 Xanthomonas sp. DAR33341
CTCAATCGCCGCTCGCGCACGCTGCAGGATGTCGCCGGCATCAAGGCCGACACCAAGTTCGAATACGACGCACTCGACAACCTGACCAAGGTCACCGACCCCAAGGGTCTGGACACCACCTACGACTACAACGGTTTCGGCGAGTTGGTGAAGCTCACCAGCCCGGACACCGGCGTCACCAGTTACACCTACGACAGCGCCGGCAACCGCGCCACCCAGACCGACGCGCGCGGCAGCACCACCGCCTACAGCTATGACGCGCTCAATCGCCTGACCAAAGTCACCTACCCCACCACCAGCCTCAACGTCACCTATACCTACGACGTGACGCAGACGGCCTGCACGAGCGGGGAGACTTTCTCCATCGGTCGCCTGACCAAGATGCAGGACGGCGGCGCGATCACCCAGTACTGCTACAACCGCTTCGGCGATCTGGTGCGCAAGGTACAGACCAGCAACGGCAAGGCGCTGGTGCTGCGTTACGACTACACCGTCGGCGGCCAGTTGCGGCGGATGACGTATCCCGACGGGGCTGTGGTCGATTACGTGCGCAATGCACAAGGCCAGACCACGCAAATTGGCGTCACGCCCGCCGGCGGCAGCCGGCAGCTGCTGCTGGGCAATGCCAGCTACTACCCGTTCGGCCCGGCCGCCGGCTGGACCTACGGCAATGGCCGCACCCTCGCCCGCCGCTACGATCTGGACTACCGCCCGCAGGCGATCCAGGACACCCGCCCGGGTGGGCTGGACGTGGGCTTCGGCTTCGACCCGGCCGGCAACCTCACCGCACTGACGCCCGCAGGCAATCCCGCGCCGGATATCGGCCTGGGGTACGACGCCCTGGGCCGCCTGACCGGCCTCACCGATGGTGTCACCGGAACTGTCATTGACGGCTACAGCTACGACGCCACCGGCAACCGCCTCAGCGCCAAGGTCGGCACGGCCACGCAGGCCTACACCTACCCGACCGACAGCCACCGCCTCAGCGCCGTCGCCGGCGTCGCACGTACATACGATGCCACCGGCAACACCACGGCCATCGGCGGCACCGCGCGCCAGTACACCTACGACACCACCGGCCGCATGACCCAGGCCCGCCGCGCCGGCGCGGTGACCATGAACTACCGCTACAACGGTAAAGGCGAGCAGGTGCGCCGCTTCCTCGGCACCACCAACACCTACACGCTCTACGATGAAGCCGGCCACTGGCTGGGCGACTACGACAGCAACGGCGCGCCCAAGCAGCAGGCGATCTGGCTGGATGACCTACCGGTCGGCCTGCTGGCGAATGCCAACAAACTGCACTACATCGAACCCGACCACCTAGGCAGCCCGCGCGTGGTAATCGACCCCACCCGCGATGTAGCGGTGTGGACATGGAGCCTGAAGGGCGAAGCCTTCGGCAACACCGCGCCGAATCAGGATCCGGATGGCGATAGTGCGGCGCTGGTGCTGGATATGCGCTTCCCGGGGCAGCGGTTTGATGCGGCGAGTGGACTAAATCAGAATTACTTCCGGGATTATGAGGCGGCTACCGGGCGGTATGGGCAGAGTGATCCGATTGGACTCGATGGCGGATCGACGACTTACAGCTACACTGGATCTAGCCCATTAATGTGGAAAGACACTAATGGACTCGTCCGCTGGAACGGCAAGGCGATGCCTGCTGCAGTTGGTGTCGGCGCTTTATCTGTGGGTGCTTATGTGTTCGACCTCACATCCCAATGTGTTAATGGCCGGAAAGCACGCGTACTCGTGAGGGCGTGGGGCGCTGGATTTGGTGCAGGATTAAAGTATCTCCCGACCACATCAACAGCTGGAGATGTAACATTGGAAGATCAGCTGCCAGATATCGTTCCAAGCAATCTAGTCGGCCTTTTTTTCATGGAAAATGCCGGCGTTTCCTTAGGATTTGGTGGCGGCTGCAATGCATACCAAATGGGAAGCGAGTGGACACCTGCCGTTTCAAAGAATGGCACCTCTTGCTCACTAGGTGGCAGTGGCGGCGGCCTTGATGCGGGTGTCGGGCTTCAGTGGGGTAAGTCCGAGCTCGTTGGCTTGAAGTGGCTCAAGTGCGATGAATGCAGCCCTGTCGAGACGCCATTCTGAGAGATCGAAGAATGAAAATACGCTATCGACTAGCCTTCTCTTTTATTAGCTCTTGTTTCCTTGCCGTCCTATATCTAATGTTTGGGCCTGTCTACATTGACGACAAGCTTGCGATGGAGATGGCTGGACAATGGGTACTTATATCAACTTTTTCCATCTTCACGGCGTCCTACCTGATTCAATGGATTACTCGAAGAAGAAGTCGCCTTGCCGAATAGTTTTCTTTGGCAATTTAAACACCAGCCACCGAAAGGCCACATCACTGCAAGTAGCCCAAAGGACCTGTACCCGACACATTGGTTACAGTGGGGACACTTAACCAAGCAGACGAACAGAGAAATCAGAACAAAAATTGCTGCTCCGAGAAAGAATTGCCCAGAGGTAGGACTGAAGAACACGCCAAGCAGAATGAATGCACTAAGAATCGTCCAGTAAAGAAATCTCACCCATTTGTACACCTTCATATCTTTATTCACTGGCAAACTTACTCTTAGCGACTAAAAAAGAATTGTAGCCGTTCATTAGGCGAATACCGAGCAACGACGGAGGATTCACCTTCCAACCACTCCTTACGCTCCCGCAGTTGACATCCCAAGCAAGCAGTAGCAATCTCTGCCTCAAGGAGCGTAGAAACTCCATGCATAGCGGTACCCACCTCCGTCAAACCGGTGGGTTTTTTGTGCCTGTTCGCAGGTACAAGCCGACGCGATGCCTGCGTCGGGAGGGCGGCTAATACAACACTCCTTCGGGAGGAATACGCCCGCCGACTATGCACGGTTTCTAACCTCCCGACATCCCGTCGCCGGCCGGCGACGGTGCCTGTTCTTCGAGGAGGCGTTGTCATGACAGATGCATCGGTATTGGCTGGCGCGCGTCGTCGCTCCATGGTGCTGGCGGAGGTGAGGCAATGAGCCGGACGCAGTCTCCAACCACCAAGCGGTCCAAATCGAATGCCACGCGCGCCACTATCGCAAAGCGGGCGACTAAGCCGGTAACTGACGCACAGCCCATGCGGCTGGTGCCGTCGCCCACGTTCGATGTGGACAACCTCAACTTCGACCATCGCCCCAAGCCTCGCGCAGACGATCTGCCGCCGCGCCCACCGCGCAAGGCGCGCACGCCCACCCGCTGCACGGTGGGCTATGCGTTCTACGAGGCCGAACCCGGCCGGCCACACAGCCAGCGGATTCCCAGTGTGCGACTGCGCGGGCTGTGGCTGGAGCAGTTGGGCTTTGCGGTTGGTTGCAAGCTGCAGATCACCGCGCGTGCGGGCGAGTTGGTGGTGACGGTGGTCGAGTGCTGAGCTGGGTTTTGGGTGCGGTTGTTGTCTGGAGGCGCTGCCCTGGGGGCGCAATGGGTAAGGCCGTCGCGCCCGGGTGCGCTCCTACGGGAGTGCAGGTGGTGGTTAGCGATGGAAGGCTAGGGTTGCGATGACGCCGCGCTGCTGGCCTGGGCGCACGCTGACCCGCCAGCCGTACAGATCACAAAGCCGGCTGACGATCGACAAGCCGATGCCGCCGCCTTGCGAGTGGCCGGCGTGGGTGCCGCGGTAGCCGCGTTGGAACAGCTTGGCGGCGTCTTCTTCGCTCAGGCCGGGGCCGGAATCGATCACTTCCACTGCATCGCCCAGCACGCGCACACGCACCTGGCCGTCCTGGGTGTATTTGACGGCGTTGCCGATCAGGTTGCCGAGCGCGACCGACAGGGCGGATTCCGGGGCATCGATGACCAGATCGCGCTCGCCTTCCAGCACGAGCTCGAGGGGTTTTCCGCCGAGCTGGGCGCGGTGCGAGTCGATCAGTTGTTCGGCCACCTTGGCGACATTGCTGCTGCCCTGCCCGCGCTCGTTGCGCGAGAGCAACAGCAACGAGCCGATCAAATCGCTGCATTGCTGCTCGGCGCGCTGGATGCGTTGCAGCCGCTGCAACACCTTTTCGTCCAGGTTGGGCTTGGTCAGCAGCAGCTCGGTGGCGCCGCGGATCACCGCCAGCGGGGTGCGTAGTTCGTGGCTGACGTCGGCGTTGAATTCGCGGTCGCGCTGCACCACTTCGGTCAGACGCGCCGAGTAGTCGTCCAGCGCTTCGGCCAGCTGGCCGACCTCGTCGTCCGGGAAGTGCGCGGCCAGCGGTTTGGGTTGGCTGGTGCCGCCACGATAGGCCCGCAGGCGCGCAGCCAGATCGGAGACCGGGCGCATCACCTTGGACGCGGACCACCAGCCGATCAGCAACGAGAACCCGCTGAACACCAATACCGACAAGACCAGGGTGCGCTTGAGCTGGATTTCGCCCTTCAGCGCCTGGGTCATGTCGTAGGCGAGGAAGAACCACTCGCTCGGCGTTTTGCGCACCGCAAGCTTGTACGAATACGTAGTGCCGCTTTCGTCGACGCCGGTGATGGTGTGGATGCCATCAGGCAGCTGGTACCACTCCGGTTGTTCGCGGCGTAGCGCTTCGAACTTGTCGCTTTTGACCACGCGCCCGCGCATCTGCTGCAACGGCAGATCGG
Source organism: Xanthomonas sp. DAR33341 (assembly GCF_003992815.1). NCBI lineage: Bacteria > Pseudomonadati > Pseudomonadota > Gammaproteobacteria > Lysobacterales > Lysobacteraceae > Xanthomonas > Xanthomonas sp. DAR33341. The sequence goes on from NZ_QEYV01000045.1 coordinate 4,615, forward strand.
GGTTGCGCATCGGATCGGAATAAAAGCGTTGCGCGAAGGCGTCGATGTTGCGGTTCATCACGTCTTCCACCAGCTGGTTTTCCACGCGCGAGCGCGCCCAGTTGGTGGCGAAGGCGAACAACGTTGTCAGGCAGAAGCCCAGCAACACGAACGACAGGATGATGCGGCTGCGCAGGCGCCGCCGATAGCGGCCGCGCCGGCGCGCCGGCCGCGTCTCGCTCGTGCTTTCAGGCATCGGGCGAGGCGATGCGGTAGCCGATGCCGTGGCGGGTCTGGATCATCGGCACATCGAACGGCTTGTCGACCACGGCGCGCAGGCCGTGGATATGCACGCGCAACGAATCGGAGTCGGGCAGTTCTTCGCCCCACACGCGCGTTTCCAGTTCCTGGCGCGTGACCACCGCCGGCGAGGCTTCCATCAGCGCCTGCAGGATCTTCAGCGCAGTCGGGTTGAGTTGCAGCAGCTTGCCGCGGCGACGCACTTCCAGCGTATCCAGGTTGTATTCCAGATCGCCGGTTTCCAGCACGCGGGTGTGCACGCCCTTGCCGCGACGCGATAGCGCGTTGAGGCGCACTTCCACTTCCTGCAGCGCGAACGGCTTGATCAGATAGTCGTCGGCGCCGGAGTCGAAGCCGGCCAGCTTGTTGTCCAGCGAGTCGCGCGCGGTCAGCATCAACACCGGGGTCTGCTTGCGCGCCTCGTTGCGCAGCTTGCGGCAGACCTCGATGCCATCCATGCCAGGCAGGTTGAGGTCGAGCACGATGGCATCGAACTCGTGCACCACGGCAAGGTGGAGGCCAGTCACCCCGTCGGCGGCGAAGTCCACCGTGTGACCCCGGTCTTCGAGGTAATCGCCAAGATTTGCGGCGATATCGCTGTTGTCTTCAATTACTAGAATTCGCACTGGAACCTCGTTCGTTAAGCTGTCTTTAGCGCTGGCGCCGAGAAATTTCGTCTTGACTCACCGTGGTCTGACGGCGCCGCTGGGCAGCCGTCATGCACTGTTTCGTACTCATCTGCGACCCAGTCGCGCGCTCGCGCCGACAAATCAGCCGGCTATCTTCGCGTGCCTTGGTCAAAATTCGGGTGACGAGCTCCTGATCGTTGCGAACCGCCGCCAATTGCTCTGGCTGCAGTGCCTGGATATCTGGCTGCGCCTGGAACGCTGCCTCGATCCGATCAAGCGCAGCGCCCACCTTAGCGCGCTCATCCTGACTGATCTCGGAGTACTTCTCGCCGTCGGCGAGATCGGCACGGACCTGCGCTGCCTGCGGCTTGAACGGCTTGTCCAGATCGAGCGCGACCGCCAAGGCATGACCACTCATCAGGCCCGCGGCGAACAGCAGTCCCGCAACACTCCACCGTTTTGCCATGCGACGCCTCCTTGTGCCCGACCGATTTAACATTGGCGAATGTAGACGCGAACCCCAACAGCGGCAAGCCGTCCATAAAAAGGCCCAAGTGCGACACCGCACTTGGGCCAAAAGTTCATCCCGATCACCGTCACTGCCGAGAGCGGAGCTACGGTCGGGAGAGGCTAGCGGGGCCGTAATTAGATTTTCGTTAATTTTTCGGTAAAACCGTTAGCCGGCCGATCGGCGGACCGACTGCTCCAGGTGCACGACAATCGCCGCGGCCACATCCACGCCGCACACGCCTTCCACCCCTTCCAGGCCTGGGGTCGAGTTGACCTCCAGCACCAGCGGGCCGCGTCTTGAGCGGATCAGGTCGACCCCAGCCACTGCCAGGCCCAAGGCGCGTGCCGAGCGCACCGCCACCTCCTGCTCCTGTTCGGTTGCCTCGGCCACGGCGGCAGTGCCGCCCAGGTGCAGATTGGACCGAAAATCGCCTTCGGCCGCCTGGCGGCGCATCGCCGCGACGACCTTGTCGCCGACCACGAAGCAGCGCAGGTCGGCGCCTTCGGCCTCACCGATGAACTCCTGCACGATGAAGTTGGCGTATAGCCCGCGCAGCGCTTCGACCACGCCGCGCGAAGCGCTGGCCTTTTCGGTCAGGATCACCCCGGCGCCTTGCGCACCCTCGTTCAACTTCACCACATGCGGCGGCGGGCCGAGCATGGAGAGCAGGTCCTGGGTGTCGTCGGGGTTGTCGCCGAACACGGTGACCGGCATATCGATGCCCTGCGCTGCCAACAACTGATGCGCGCGCAGTTTGTCGCGCGAGCGCAGGATGGCGTCCGACGGGTTGGGCGTGTAGGTGCCCATGAACTCGAGCTGGCGCAGCACTGCGGTGCCATAGCGAGTGACCGAGGCGCCGATGCGCGGGATCACCGCATCGAAGCCGGTGATCGGTTTGCCCTTGTAGTGCAGGCTGAAGCCGTCGGCGGCGATGCGCATGTAGCAGCGCAACGGGTCGAGGATGCGTACGGTGTGACCACGCTTGCGTCCGGCTTCGATCAGCCGCCGGGTCGAATACAGCTTGCTGTTGCGGGAAAGGATGGCGATTTTCATCGCGGCAGGTACGCGGCGCGGCTTGGACATGGGCAGAGTCTGATGACGAAGTGACCCAAGTCCGTACAATGCAGGCCGATTGCGCGTTCGCGGCAGGCCCGCGATGTACGCTGCGATCAGGCCGACTGCGACGGCCCCGAGAATGAAAGAGCGAGGGGACTGCGACAGGTCCGACTAACGCCGTGGCTGCACGGCCTCAACCGGATCGATGCTAGCAGGGCGTTGGCGCGTCGCTCAAGCAACGCATATGCGTGATTGCGCAACGCACTTCGCGCGGACTTCAGCCTGATCGCCGCAAGTGGGTGGGCCTCGCCCCATTGCTCGCGCATGGCCGCAATGCGGCTCGCCCGCGCGTGGTACAGCGGCGCGCCAAGTGAACGATCCCGACGGCGCCCTCACGCCACACCTCTGTTGCCGTAACGCGTTTTGCACAGCCGTGGACGCAATGCTTGAGGCCCCTCAATGCCGGCGTGCCGGCGCATCCGAGACTTTCCATGCGACGTCCAGCAAGCGCGGCCTATGCCAACCCCTCCCGTATCCGTCAGGGGCGCCCGTTCCCACGCGGCGCCGTCTTCGACGGCAAGGGCACCAATTTCGCGCTGTTTTCCGCGCATGCCACGCGTGTCGAGCTGTGCCTGTTCGACGAACAGGGCAACGAAACCCGCGTCGACCTGCCGGAGTACACCAACGAGATCTGGCACGGGTATCTTCCCGATGCCAAGCCGGGCCAGCGCTATGGCTACCGTGTCCACGGCCCCTATGCGCCGACCGAAGGTCATCGCTTCAATCACAACAAGCTGCTGCTGGACCCGTATGCGCGCGAGCTGGACGGCGATCTGATCTGGTCCGATGAGCTCTACGGCTACACCGTGGGCCACCCCGACGGCGACCTGAGCTTCGACGAGCGCGATAGCGCGCCCTTCATGCCCAAGTGCGTGGTGGTCGAAGACACCTACGACTGGGGAGACGACACCCGCCTGCTCAAGCCGTGGAATGAAACGGTCATCTACGAAACCCATGTGCGCGGCTACACGATGCGCAATCCACAGGTACCCGAAGCGGTGCGCGGCACTTTCGCCGGCCTGGCCCAGCCGCAGGTACTCCAATACATCAAGGACCTGGGTATTACCGCGGTGGAGCTATTGCCGGTACACGCGTACCTGGACGACCAGCATCTGCTCGACAAGGGGCTACGTAATTACTGGGGCTACAACACCATCGGCTTTTTCGCGCTGAAGTCGCGCTATCTGTCCAGCGGACATCGCGATGAGTTTCGCGACATGGTCAAGGCCATGCACAAACAGGGTCTGGAAGTGATTCTGGACGTGGTCTACAACCACACCGCCGAAGGCAGCGAGCTGGGGCCGACCTTGTCGTTCAAGGGCATCGACAACGCCAGCTATTACCGCCTGGCTGATGACAAGCGCTACTACATCAACGATACCGGTACCGGAAATACGCTGAATCTGAGCAATTCGCGGGTGATCCAGTTCGTCAACGATTCGCTGCGCTACTGGGCCGGCGAAATGCATGTGGATGGCTTTCGCTTCGATCTGGCCACCATTCTTGGCCGCGAGCCGAGTGGCTTCGATCAACGTGGCGGCTTCCTGGATGCCTGCAACCAGGACCCGCTGCTGTCGGAAGTCAAGCTGATTGCCGAGCCGTGGGACTGCGGCCCAGGTGGTTATCAGGTAGGCCACTTCCCGCCGGGTTGGTCGGAGTGGAACGACAAGTTCCGCGACAATGCGCGCGAATTCTGGAAAGGCGAAGACGGCAAGCTGGCGGAATTCGCGACCCGCTTCACCGGTTCGGCCGATCTATTCGATCGCCGCGGCCGGCGCCCGTGGGCGTCGGTGAACTTCATCACCGCCCACGATGGCTTCACCTTGCGCGATCTGGTCAGCTACAACGAAAAGCACAATATCGATAACGGCGAGGACAACCGCGACGGTTCGTCGAACGATGGCTCCTGCAACTACGGCGAAGAAGGCGACACCGATAACGCCGAGGTGCTGCAGATCCGCGAGCGGCAGATGAAGAACCTGCTTGCCACGCTGCTGCTATCGCAAGGCACGCCGATGATGCTCAGCGGCGACGAGCGTGCGCAGACCCAGGGGGGCAACAACAATACTTATTGCCAGGACAACGAAATCACCTGGCTGGACTGGGAAAACGATCCGACCGACGGCCGCCTGACCGAGTTCGTGAAGACACTGACCCGTCTGCGCAAGCGCTACCCGATCCTGTCGCGGGGCCGCTTTCTCAACGGCCAGTACAACGAAGAAGCCGGCCTGCGCGATCTCACCTGGCTCAATCCAGGCGGCATCGAAATGGACGATGCGCACTGGACCGACCCCGCCGCGCGCTCGGTGGGCCTGTTGCTGGAAGGCAAGGCGCAGACCTCGGGGGTCAAGGAACTGGCCAACGACGACACCTTGCTCATCGTCATCAACGCCTATCACGAGGGCGTGACCTTTACCCTGCCCTCCTCCGATGAGCCGGTGCACTGGAAGCTGGTGCTCTCCACCGACGAAGCGCTGCAAGTGGACATGATGCCGGCCGGTGCCAGCGAATTCCTGGCCCCGCCGCGTAGCGTGTCGGTCTTCGAGTGCAAGAGCGACCAGTAAAGCTGTCCCAGCAACGCGCACTCAGGAGCGACGCTTGCTGTCTACCGGTATCGGGTAGGCAGCAAGCGTTTTTTGTTTCGGTCGATGGAATGACGGATTGGTTCTGCGTGCGCTACGCGGCTTGCGCGTGGCCAGGGTGATGGTGCGGATGGCAATGCCTGAGCGAATCTGTGCGACCTCTTACGTTAGGCCACGTCATTGCTTGCTACCGGGATGTGGAGCTGAAATTCGTACGCAGCCCTCGCCCTCTCCATGATTTTGCGAGAAACACGGCGAATACTTTCTTCGTAATTCCTGGCGCGTGGCCTTGCTTGAAAAACCTGCATCGACTGCGATGTTTGAAAACATGCGGCTTGCGGTCCTCAGCCGTGCAGCTGCAGTACACGCTCAAAAGCCAGACATCAGCAAGTCTGCGGCCAACCACACTTAAAGCGTGCAAACATCCAAGCCATTTATCGACGATAGATTCATTGAAAATCCAACCGAAATCCCCAGACCACGGAAAATCAGCCAGGCGTCTTGCAATACGACAAACGCAAAGCAAGGCGCTGGTGCGCAAACCACTCACCAAAACATCGAAGGCCAAAGCAACGCCTTGCCCATTGCGGGCCTTCGATATGCCTTGTGGGGCGACTCAACCCGGATACAGCGGAAAGCGCTTATCCGGATGATTGGCTTTCCACTCTTTATAAGAGCTGGTGCCTTCCCAGGCCTTGAAGGCGCGCGGCGTACGACCACGGCCGGACCAGGTTTCGCCGGAATGCGGAATCCAGTACTTGGCGACCACTTCGCCGGTGGAAGACAGCGGCCCCTTGGTCTTGCCGGTCATCGCCAGCGAGGCGATCTGGGATTTTTGCTTGGCATTGAAACGGCTGCCGAACTGGGTAAGCACCTCGATCACCTGGTCGAAGGCTTCCAGCGTCTGGGCGTATTTCAGCTGCGCTTCTTCCTGCTCAAGCTTGCGCAGCTCTTCCAGCAGTTGAGCCCGGGCGGCGGCGGTGGGTGAAGCGGGCGAATCCTGGCGCATTGGCAAAACATAAGGTATGGACGGGTCGACGAGTATTGCCGCTGGGCCGCCCAGCGTAAAGCGCCCGGGCCCGTGCGGGTCTGCTGGCGCTCAGCGATGGCGAAGCAGTGCGTGCTCGCGGGCCATGGTCAGGACCGGGCCGATTCGCCCGGCGCGGATCAGTTCGCTGCAGTGCTTGCCGACAAACTCCACCCGCGGGGTGCGAAACCACTGCACCACCCGATCCAATTCGCCGGCATTGATCGACCACGCGTGATAGACCGTCTCGCCCAGTTCCTCCACCCCAATCAGCCCGAGTTCGCGGATCTGTTCGGGATCGAGCGCGAACATGTCCAAGACCTTGCCCGCATTGTCCGGCGTGACATGGCCGAAGCTCACTTGCTTTGCGAGCCCGGCGCCGTAGGCAATCGACGCCGCCCACGCAGACTCGGCACGGCGCATCCCCTTGATCAGCGCGCCGACGAGTTGGGAATGGGTGGTCATGCCTGCACTATGCGGCGGCAGTAGAGCCGGCTCAATCGGGATCTCCCTGACTCTACGCAAGAAAATTCAGAAGCTGGGATGCCGGCGGGCCTCGGTACCCCGCAGCACCATCACCGTTGCGCCGGTCTCCACCCGGCGGTAGCCGCTTCATTCACCGAACAAAAGAAACGCTCGCCCTTCGCCGGCGAGATGCGCGTCTTCGCGTAATCGCGCTGGCCCGGCAGATGGAAGATCTTCTTGCCATCGCTGGAGATATTGCCCTTGATCGTGCAATTGCTTGGCACCGATGCTGCAGCCTGGCGTGTGGTTGCTGTCCGCGCCTTCCTGTCGCGGCGGTAGTCTGCCGGCATCTGAAACGCGCCCTGCCAAAGATTGCGCCGCTGCTGCTGCGCGATGCGCTCGTCTGCTTCGAACGCGGTGGCGTATTGACGATAGGCGACCGCCCAGCCAGAGCGCACCATCCATGCATTGACGGACTGCCCCTGCACGAAGCATTCGGCGACCGTGCGGCCATAACGATCGGTATCTTTTGGCTGGCAGCGCACGGTCTTGTCTAGCAGATAGCCATCCAATGCCGCTGCAGCGCGGCGGCCGCACGGCCAGGCGTTGCCATCGTGTGCGCTGCACTGTTGTGCGCTCTCCGGCGCATCGATGCCCCACAGGCGGATGCGCTGATGGGCAACGGTGATGGTGTCACCATCGGTCACCGTCGCACGACCGACCAGCTCTGCAGCACTTACAGGTAAAACCAAAACCACCAGCAACAACATCCAGCGTTTCAACAACCTCAACAGCCACTTCCTTTCTAAATCAGCAGACCGCGCTCCGCGTGTCTTGCCTTGTTGCCACTACAGCCGGTCGGCCTGGTCAAGCGTTCCATCGAACCTGACATCTGCGCCAGCAACCACTGCCAGCGTAGCGGCGGGCACTGTATGCCAATCCATCCGCGATGCCTATTCTTTTTCTTCGTTCTTTGTGCGGGCTTCAGATGTCCATGCGCAAAAAAGAGGCAAGCGGCGCGTTGGTACGCAAGACAGCGACCACGCAAATAAATAACAGCCTGACGAAATCTGATCCGATGCAGCTCGGCGCTACGCGCAATCACGGAGCGGTCATTCAAATTCGACGCGACAAACTGAACCCAGAGTACCGGTCAAATTTCAATGTAATCCGAGCATAAACCGCAAGTCACCCCTAAGATTTTTCTTTGCGACCATCTGCTCTCACAACGGAGAGCCTTATGAAATGTGATCTTTTTGACGAGCGCATGCTGTTGATCGGTGGCGCGGTGCCGGTTCTATCTACTCAACGCGGCATCTTGCTGGCAGGAATCGAACAGCTTGGAATCACGGCGGACTGGTCGCCGGGCACAAGGGCGACAACCACGTATGGACATGAAACAGACGAGGTTGCCGTCTGGTCTTTGATAGTTCGCCCAATGGAATCTGCAGATCGACTGCAGGCGTGGCTTGATGCTCAGCCAGGCTAAGCGGCGCTAGGAGACCAAGAATTGCGGAGCGCGCCGGTAATTGCGGAGCGGCCCGAATCGTTGGAAGCCTTACGGCACGTGGAGCGGGCGATGGGAACAGAATCCTTGCACGCCAACCAATTGATTTTCCTAGCTTATCCCGGAGTGGGGTGATCCAAAAATGGTACCTTTTGTGATACCCCGCGTGATACCCGAGCATAGCCAAGCGAACGGAAGCGCTTCAAGGCCCTGTGCCTGCGAACCTCGGAATTCTTGGGGCCGGATAGGCCCCTGATCAGGTGGCAATAGTTCGCCCACCTGTCCCAGTCGTGCTCCCATCAGCATGCGCAAGGTCAACACTTTTTCTCACTCCTCGAGACGAAGAGATTGCCCTTTGTCCGAAAAGGCATACGTGGAATGAAACTTTCCACCGCATTCAAATTTGTGAAATAGGACCGCAAGCGAGCTCTTGCGAAAAAGTGATCAACTGGTTGGATGGGTGCTTACCCCACACAGGAGCACCCATGCATCACCAAACGCAGATCCAGGTCGCCAGTCGCTTGCTCGGCCATCTCCTCCAGCAACGCACGACCCGCCTTCCACCTCATGAGGTCGAGGACATCCAATACGCGCTCGACCTGGCGGCCGAGCTGTTGAGGCTCGGCGGGCCAGGGCCGGCCGGTCAAACGCAGGCATCGACCATGGCCCCTTCCCAGCCCATCCTCGTCAAACGAGCGGCCGTTGATCGCAGCGTCGTGCCGACCATGCCCGCTTCAATCGAGGAGTGGCGAGAGGCGCGCAAGAAGAAGAACAAGGACAAGGACAACGCCCCCCGCCCCAAGGAGCCCATTGGGATTGAGCGGATAGATTTCCGCCCTCGTCCCCGGCACTAAGGCCAAGAAGAAAGCCCCGCATCTGCGGGGTTTTTGACATCCTTCAGGGGCGTGGCCGACGGCGTGTCGGTTGCGGCACGGGCATCGGCATTGGGGAGGGCTTGGGCGCGGGAGCGGCCTTGACCGACTCAACAGGCCGGCTCGCGATGGCGAGCTCAGGACTCGCAAGAACCTCCGCGCTCCACTGCTCCACCTCAGCTGCGCGGATCTCAATCTCGTTCTCGTAATCGTTCCACTGCTGCTCTGAGACGGATGCCTGGGCTTCCGCCAGTTCGGCTGTGCGCTTTTCAAGAACAGCCAAGCGTCGTCCCCGCCGCTTTTCCCACTCTTCAGAGGACCACTCTCCGTTGGGGCGGGGATGGTCGCCGTTGAACTGCTCCCAGCCCTGCTCGGCCAAATTGAAGAGACGCTGGGCACGTCCCAGGGCGCTGGTCCGCTGGGCGAACTTCAGCACACTCCGTTTCAGCCGGCCCAGTCCGTCGACCAGCCTGTTAAGCCGTCTGCGCAAATCGACACTGTCGACAAGGGCCGCTGCACGCGCGGTCCACTGCTCCACCACGCGCTGCGTAGCGGTCAACGCCAGGTCTGGCCGGTTCGAGAGGATGTCCGCTAGGTCCCGAGCCGCCTCGGTGACCAGCTCACTGATGGGGCGCAGGGGTCGCATCTCTGCATCTTCCGCAGGCCGACCCAAGGCGTCCGAGAGTCGCATGCCGCGGAGCCCATGGATTTCCAACCCAGGCACAGCGGTTTGAAGGTCGTTCGTAGCACCAGCCCGGCGTCGACGGTCGCGCCGCGCCTGGTCGTGGCTATGGCCGGTGGGGTTCGGAGTTGCCCTACCCTCTTGCTTGGCTTGAGCGAGCAACCGCTCGAAGGCCTCCTCGTTTTCTCGAACGATGCGCGCGTTCTCGGCGGCACGGTCGGTCATGACGCCTTTGCGCGCCAATGCCGTGGCTGTCTTGCCCATGTGTTTTGTGGGCTGCCGGGACAGCACCATGGCTTCGGCCCAGTCGCCGCGAGCCAGGGCTTCTTCGGCCTGGACTTCCAAGCGACGGTGGTCGACCCGCGCATCAATTCCCGCGGCGGCCAAATGCTCGTTGATCGTGGAAGCCATGGTTTGGCGGATCCACTCGATCTCAATCTTCCCCGACGCTCCGCCGTCCAGCTCCCTCGTTTTCTCGGTAAAGCCTTCGGGGGCCAGCCTGCGCGTAGTGGCCAGCAGGTGCACGTGATGGTTGAGCCCATCGCGGGAGCCCGGCGAGTGGATGCTGGCCTGCAAAGCGAAACCGTAGCGGGCGACCAAGGCTTGCCCGATGGCCACCGCGAGCTCAGACCGTTGCTCGTCATTGAGTTCGTGCGGCAAGGCGACTTCGAACTCGCGGGCCACCACCGAGTTCTTTCGGTTCTCCGCCGCCTCGGCTTTCGGCCAGAGCTCCCCAGGGATCAACGCCCAGTCGGGCGCGTCCTGGGGAACCAGGCAGATGGTCTCCACGACGCCGCCCCGACGGCGGTAATCGTGACGCTGACCGGTGAGGTGGTCGATGAGAAGTAGACCAGCGCGGTAGGCAGCGGCTGCGACAGCGGAATCGCCTCGGGAACGACTAAAAACTTTGACGCGAGAGTGGTAGATGGCCATGCACAGCTCCAGATGAGGTTGCTCTCTTTATGCCGTGGCTTTTGATTTGCGCAAGCGCGGAGCGCTTGGGGGTCCGGGGGCGTAGCACCTGGCGCGCGCTATGTCGCAGACATTGCATCAGTGCGCTCTTGCTTCTTTCTTTTAAGCCCTGTTTTTCAGGCTTTCCGATTCTCGATGCGGACGAAATTCGAGACCACCTCGATGCTTGACGCGAGCCGTTTTCCTGCTTGACTCATTTCAGCAACGCAGGAGAAACCCATGACCACCACCAATCACTACCGAGACCAAATCCAACGAGCCACGGAGCGCTTGGCTCAGCATCAAGCGCGCGAGCTTTTAGCGCAACAGCGCCAAGCCGTGAAGGCCAAGGAAACGCAGCGTCGCGAAGAAGCCAAGCGACGCACACGGGTAGCAGAACTCGTTTTCCTTGCAGGAGCAGAGTCGCTGGAGGATGCCGAGTTGGTGGGTGCGCTTTTGGCTCACGTAGGAAATCGGAGCGACGCGGCAATCCGTAACCAAGCGAGCTCCCTCGGCGCGCTGCGAATGGCAATCACGAACACTGAAGAAGGCCACAGCACGCATTGATCCTGGTCGCCCGCCCAGCCCAGCGCGCGTCGAAGGGTTGCAGCCGCACCGATGGTCGGTTACAACGTGTCTGCCAGTGGGGGCATCCCCAGGTGTTGTGCCCGCGTAGCCTCTAGGCTCCGGGTGCCCGAGGTTCTCCTCTAGGAGGCACGGGGATCCTTTCGATTCCGGAGCTTCCCATGAGCAAGAAACGCCTTAAGTCCCTTCGCACCAATGCCTTTCACGCCCAGGCAGGCTGCTGCTTCTATTGCGGCCTCCCGATGTGGCTCACCTCGCCTAACGAGCTTGGCTTACGCCCCCGCTCGGCGCGTCCCTACCAGTGCACGGCCGAGCATCTGGTGGCACAACAGGACGGCGGCTTGGACGTTCCAGGGAACGTAGTGGCCGCTTGTTTCCTCTGCAATGTCCGCCGACACCGCGGGAAAGGTCAGGCGTCAAATCCCACTCACTACAAGGCGCACGTTCAACGGCGCTTAGCCAAAGGAAAATGGCATTCTATTGTTCGTCTTGAGCACGCAAGAAAGGAATCTACAAATGTTGAAAAGCGAGGCGTTCCGCACTTTTGGCGCTGAGATCAAGCCCGCGATCTCAACATCCTCATGGATTACAGAGTCTCCTAGGGAGTTGGTGGTCAGTCTTTGGAAGCACAACTTTTCTGAGGACTACAGCGCCTACAGCGACGAGATCACCCATTGGGGCTCTTCTGGGGGAGTCAAGTTCAAGAAGGATGTGGCGGATGCGTTGAAGCAAGGCCTGCCTGTTCGGGTGGTCCTTGCGCAGACGGACCAAGTCGAGTTGGTTAGAAACGGACGAGCGAAAGATGCCAAGAGCACTTACGACCCTCGCCTGGATCTGATTGGAACGGTTATCCGAATCAGCAAGGACGAGGTTGTTTTTGCCTTTGAGACGGTAGAGGCGGCGCCAACGAACCCCTCTGCCACAAGTCCCAGCGGCGGCAGTGCCGCTGCCGCGACCGCGAAATACTGGCGCGTGGTTGAAGCGGTCCAGGCCCTTGGGACCGGCACTTGCCGAGATCGTGGCGTGGCTTGATCAGCGATACCCGGGAGATCCCCTTGGCAATCCCCGTGCCGACCTGGAGCTTCTAACCGTCAACTCGCCCAGCCGACCCCACTTCAACCTGGCTCGCCACGATTGGCGCAGCGACCTTGGGCATCGCCACGACCGACTGTTCAAGCTTACAGAGGCCGGCCCACCACTTAGGACTCGCTACACCCTCTTCAATCCAGCGGTTCATGGCCATGTGAGTCTCGAGCAGTCCTCTGGCGGGAAGTGGCAAGTCATTGCGCTTTCCCTTGGCGAACTAGCCCGAGCCGAGGTTGAAGGCGAATCATTGGCCTCGCTCCCTCCCATTAGCTCAGACCACGACTCGCGCGTGTGGGCCATGACAGCGATCTCTCAGAGGCAGGGTCAGCAGCAGTTCCGTGTGGAACTGCTCGACGCATACGAAAGACGCTGCGCAGTTACCGGCTCCAACGCCGTCCGCGTGCGGAAGCAGCGCACATCCTTCCCTACCGTGGTGAGCACACCAACAGGGTAGACAACGGCCTATTGCTTCGAAGTGACATCCATACCCTTTTCGATTTGGGCCTGCTTTGGTTCGAAGACCTGCGACTTGCTGTCTCAGCAGAGCTGAATGGCACTGATTACGAGGCCATGCACGGAACGCCGTTGACACTTCCCAGGACGGCTGCTTGTCACCCAAATCCCGAGCATCTTAGGCACCATGCCCGTTTGGCGCGCCAGCGCAACGGCCTTGATGAGGCAAAAAAATAGGCCAGAGGTGAGCCGGCCGAAGGAACGCAAGGATCATGGAACGGGGAGAATTATGCCCTCCTCGGTTCGAAGGGATTGAGACCCCTGGGCGTAACCCCGTCTGCGCTTCTGACGCCGCGCCAGGTGCTTTCTGGAAGCCCGACAAGCTCCATCCAGCTCGACTGCACCGTGGAAGCGCTCGCCATCAAGGACCCGTGTCCCGTGATGACCTTCAGCTGGTCCACGCCAGCTTGGTCTTGGGGAAAGAACGGGCCGTCCGGGCTGAAGACGAAGTGATCGCCTTGAAGCTCGTCGCAAGCCTTGCAATGGTTGGCCAAGTAGATCTGGCTGGCCATTTGCGGGTAGTTGTGCTTGAGCCAGCGGGCGGCGACCTGGGCCCGGGCTATGATTCCCATGTCCAGCTCGCTGACGTATTTTTCAGCAGCAAGAGCCCGCCCTCTTCAGGGTGTTCCTCGTCCTCGTTGTCGATGAACCCAGGAACCAAAATGGCGGTCACGGGAGGCTTTGCCGAGCACTTCCAGCCGCTTCATTGTGCCGACCTGCGAAGCGGAGGGACGCATCTCCCCTTACTTGGCGAGGGCTGGGGTGGAGAGGGCCAGCAGTGTGGCCAGGCAAACCTTTTAAAGCGCGTATCCTTTCCTTCGTTAAAACGGGTTTTCTAAGTTGTCCATGGCAGAAATCAGCAGCATGTTGATTGCCGATGGCTCCTTGCCTTCTCGCCTTCCTAAACAGCTGTCACTGGCAAGCGTGGTGGCCCCCGTGAGGATCACCCGCTTGCCATTGGTTTGCTTCCAGGAGCGGGTCAGCATCCCGCTGCGGACCTGCTCGGATGCACCAGCGGAAGTTGGACAACTCTCGACCCGGCGCTCGTCCGACTCTTTGGGCGGGCCAAACTTCTCGGAAATCTGGACGACTACGGTCGTCATGAGCACGCTGTCGTTGCGCCACCGGAGCGTGATCAAGGCAAGCTTGCCCCCCTCGAACGTCAGGGAGGATTCCATCGGCTCGCTGCGCCACGGGGTCATGACCGTTGCGCTGAACTTTTCCGTCCCAGCAGGCGTGCTTGAGAACGCATCGTCTGGAACGTCGAGCATCGGCGCAGCCAGATGCACCCCTCTGCTTGGGAGTGCGAGGACCTGGGCCTTGGTCAGCCCGATTTGAAGGGCGCCGATTCCGGTTGGGCCCTGGGCCCAGGCCAATGCTGGTGTCCATAAGGCGGCCGTGATGCTGGCGGCAGCCGCGACTTTGCTCCAACTCAAGCCGATCTTTCTCAAACGCATTCAACCATCCCCTATAAGTTTCCTTCCTGGCGGCCCTTGGACCTTAGCAGCGCTGCGTGCCGATGTGGATCCCCCAGTGCTGGGATACGATGCCGGTATGCCCGTTCACCAAGACCTCGCCTACGACCTCCTCAAATCTGTCAGCAAGCTGGAGTTCCAGCTTCGACGGCACGGGGACTTCTTCCGGAAAGATCGGGATGGGAAGCCAACGCCTGACGTCGCCTGGCGCGTGGTGGAAGCGCGCGTTCGCCAGCTTGGCGATGCCTTTGCTAAAGACGTTCCAGGCTGGGCACGCCAGCGCCTTCTAAGCCAGCGCGACGTGAGGCCCATGAAGCAGAAGATCTTGGACGATGAGGGCCGCTTGGTGGCCCGCTTCATGCCCTGCCCCCTCGATACGGAATCGGATGCGGTGGCGTTGGTGGAAGCCATGCGCCAGGTCCGCAACAACCTTTTCCACGGCGGCAAGGAGGATTATGAAGACGATCCATACGCGGAGGACGACGACTGGGTGCATGCCGCGACCCAGGTAGCGCTTGCCCTTCAGCGCTCCTTGGCTGTCGGCTCGCTTGACGCCCGCGCGTGAAACGGGGCGCAGCATTCACTCGCCGCTCCACGGCCAGCGCTTGGGCAGCCATGACGTGCGTCAGCAGCTCCCTTTAAGTAGCCCGGATATCCCCTCGTCGTCCTAGATGGCATGGGGTTGGATGCCCGAGACGTAGTGGAATTGCGCTTTCGGAAGCCGTTGAGGCGTTGACGGATAGCCGGGATCTGAAAAGGATCGAAAAAACTTTGTTTCAGATGCCGACAGGCCCGTTCGGCCACCCTAGCCTGACAACTCACATCCCAATCGGATCATTTGACCGTGTTCACCCCCCATGCCCAACAGATCTGCGAAGACCACCTCCGAGAGCAAATCGCTACCAACGAGGAGGCAAAGATTGCCTTCTCTGAAACGAAAGTCGCCCAACTGCTCTTGAGCCGGAGCGCTGAGTTGCGCCCCGTTTACGAAGAAGTAGAGCGCTCACTGGGGTTCCAGGGACTGGAATGGAAGACTTTCCTGAACTACTGCGTCTTGGCAACAGGAGCGCATTGGACGCACTACTTCCATTGTTCCAATGGAAGCAAGCCGTGTCATCTACAGTCCAGCAACAGCTCCGCGATTACATCACCGCCCCCTTCGGCCTCCTGCAAATAAAGAATGTCCATGTTGGGAACGTCCGGGCCTCCGAAATCAACATCACGGGCCGCGAAGCTGCGATCCACGCATTAGAACTCTTTGACCGCGCGGATGAGCGCTCCCGAAGGGTGCGCCTCAGCAAGAACCGCACCCACTACCCTGAGCCCCTCCCCCTCTGCTCTCCCGCTCGGCTGCTGTCGGTCGAGATCTCGGACTACTTGGGCCATCGCGATCGCTGCTGCCTTGCCAAGGAGACCATCGACGCCACGGCTCGGTCGCTGAAGCTCTTGCGGATTGCCTGTGGTGACATTCCTGTTTCCCGCATCGACCACGCTCACATCTACAAGCTCTGGGACCTGATGCGTTGGGCGCCGCCACTTCTGCTGTCCGATCCCAAGTATCGGGACTACACGTTCGAGCAGGCGGTTGCCCTTGGTAAAGAACTTGGCGTGTCGCCACCTGCTCCTGCCACGCTTGAGAAGCACAGGAGGTTCTTGGTGTCTTTCTTCGGCAAGCTGGTGAAGGCCAAAGCCATTCCCATGTCGCCGATGGACGCATTCCCCGAAATCAAGAAGGACCTAGTCGTGGACACGAACAAGCCCGAGCGCTTGTTCAACGAGGAAGAGCTTCAGCGCATCTTTTCACCCAAGACGTTCCCGGCTTGGGCCAAGAAGTATCCCCACCGGTGGTGGCTCCCCATGATCTCGCTCTATACGGGCGCGCGCATCAATGAGCTAGCGCAGCTGAAAGTGGCAGACATCGTGGAGGAAGCCAAGGTCTGGTGTATCCGCATCCAAAAAACGGTCGACGCTGATCTCAGGCATAAGGATCGAAACAAGAGCCGTCAAAGCCTGAAAGGCAAAGCAGCGGTGCGCACCCTGCCCATCCCCAAGCCACTCCTCGATGTCGGCTTCTTGGACTTCCTGGAGGACATCAAGGCTTGCGGGCACCCTCGCCTCTTCCCCCACCTCTCTGCAGGCGTCAACCGGGAGACCGGTGAGACGAATGCGCGCTACAGCCAAGGCGCGGTGAACCAGTTCAGCAGCTACATGAAGACCTTGGGCTTCGGAAAGGGCATCGGCGCTCATGCGTTCCGCCACACGTTGGCCACTGAGCTGCACCACAAGAACGTATCCGACCAAGACATCGCCCTCATCACCGGCCACTCGCTGCGGAAGAACGTGCCCGTCTTGCACGACGCCTATTTCCACAAAAAGCCCAAGCTCGCCCGGGCCAAGCAAATCAAAATTCTGGCGAAATACAAGCAGCCGGTTGAGCTGCCCAAATATGAGCGTGGGCAGTTTAAGGAGAGCTTGGCAGACCCGAGCAAGTTCTATCCGTAACGTTGACCGACGCCACATGCTCAATATCGTCATGCCCCAGCAAGATAAAAGTGAATAGCTCTAGACAATCGGAGCAGAACCACGCGCTCATGATGCAGCCTGCATCTCTGCGTGATTAGAAAAAGAGGATCCGTCGCCACGCAGTTCCGACGGATCCCCGAAACATCATGCAGCACTTTGCAGGCAGGAAACTTGTCTGTAATTCCTACTTGCCCTTTTTGTGCGTATGGGGCTTAAGACCAGGCGTGTTACCTGGCGTTGTCTTGTTATCACGCTGACGCTGATCAGGCTTACCCGTCGACTTGGCAATGCGTTTTGGACCTGGCTTGATGCTCATGAACACACTCCACTTGTCGCCGGCATTTAGGAAAGGCCGCTCGGCGTCGCCTATGAAAACGGTCATTCGATATTGCGCGGAATAGCAAGTCCCCCCTCATCATCCATAAGCCACGGGCAAATCACGACACCCTATCGAAGGCGCTCAAGAGACGCTCGGCATACGCATAGGCCGCACTTTCAACCCGAGAGTGGCTAAAGCTGGTCAGCCACAGCAAAAGCAAAATCCCTGAGGCAGTCAGGGTGACTCCACCTTCAAAACCAGGGTGCAGTAAGGATCCCCAACTGGCGCCCAACGGGTTCAGCGCAAAAACGTCAGACATGAACAGTCCAATGACTAGGCCAACCGCAGAGGTAGCAATGCCGAATGGCCGCAACGCTGACATGTTTCGAAAGAAGCCGTAAGAAATATTTTCCTTCAAAACCAGCGGTTCGGTCGTCCGAGTTTTATCCCGAAGGACCGCCACCGCCGCTTCATAAGTATGGTCCGCTTTGCGGGGATCAATGCGCTCTCTCGCCGCCGTGGGCACGGTCAACCCAAGCTTGCCCCTGATAGCGCTGTGGTAGCGCGCCTTTGTCTGAGGATTTAGACGCTCGTCCCGATGACGGAGCAGAATTGTAGAAGGCATACCTCCCCACTTCTCTACCAGTTTCGTCTCTAGCTGCTTTCCTTGAAACCTCACGATACTGCAAAGTAGAAATGGCGCACAGAAGGTCACCAGCATGGCAGCCAGAACCCTCATGGCATCAAGGTCTTCACGGCACGCCACGATGAACGACACGGTCAAGGGCATCAGCACAATGAGAGCTGGCGCAAGCCTCGCTTTCCGATCATAGGGATCGGCAACCAAGGGAATCATTTCGGTCAGCGCATTTGTATTTGACATTCAGGCTCCGGCTTACTCAGTAACACTCGATCTACAGCGTCTACTCGCTTACGGGAACAACGGATTGACCCAGCGAGATGCTGACGGCATCTGCGGAAACGATCACCATCAGAGCCGGGACACCGTCGGCTGCCAGCCGGTCGGCGAGTGTCCTCAACAGCACTACGTCTGTTGGACTAGGGTTGGCGGAATATCCCTCGGGATGAGCGTGCCACTCTCCCACGTAGCTTGCCATCCCTGCCGTCAGCACCCCACACCGTTCAACATATTCTTGACTCCCTTCCTTGCCTCGCACGAAGCTGACGCTGTCGGCAACGCTGTCAATCGGGGCAGCTGAAGCATCCACGAGTGTCAAAGTCCGCAGAACTTGGTCGACCACTCCAACCAAGACTCCCCCTGTTTCATTCGGCAATTGCTCCGCCCTCATCTGGTGGAGCTTTTCTTCGAGACCTTCGTCCCAGCGGACATGCCAATCTCCCCTCTGCACCTGCTTGGTTTTGCTTAACTGGATGGAGTCATTGGAGAGGGCGCCCGTGGCATCGTCCAACGTCCAGACTTGGGCGCAAGCATCCGCGTTAGCGACACTCAGGCGGAGACGCCGCGCTAGGTGGGCTGAGTGTAGTTTTGCTAGATCGATGGGCAATCGAATGCTGTGATCGCGACACCCGCGACCAACTCGCACCTGATCTCCTTGCCGCAAATGGTTAGCGCCCCATTCTTCGTTGATTACCGCCCTGTAATACTGCGCCTCGAGTGATGCAAGGCGGGTGGTGCGCCCAGCATCCTCAAGCAGCATCACAGCACTCAAGCCGTTGTGGGTGAAGAACACAGACGCACTTCGAGGAAGCTCACGCTCAGACCAGTCACGGGGCACATCAATCGTCGTCGAGGCGTCCACAAGAAGTTCTGCTCCCTCCACGGCTGCCTTCACTTCAGGATTAGACCAATCGTTGGCTTCAGCGACGATGGCAGAGGGCGTAGAGTCTTCTGTTCCAAAAACAAGGCCTAGTTGCGCACAAACTGATACGGCTTTGGGATGCCCCACCGCCTTGGAAGTCACAATGTGCCTAATCAGGTTATGTGGCTCGACATAATCGGGATCGACGCACGTCCACCGCCCCCATCCTTCTCGGACCCAAGTGTCGACCAGCCCGCTCCCCAAGGCCCCTACTCCCGCCAATACTCCAGAGAAGTCGCCTCCAGCTGTCGAAATGCCTGAGAATTGACGTGCGTCCGAGCGAACGGGAATTGTCTTGATCTCGGTAAGCACAATCTCCACGACTTTCCACCGATCATTAGGTGGTACCGCGTCGGCTCCCAGAAGCTCTTCAACGGCGAACGGATCACCGCCGGGGATGGGCTGGAACAGGCTTCCGATCTGAAGTCCTAGGCTATTGATGTCGACATTTGTAAGAAAGGCACATGTGTCGACGCGGTCAATGCTACCGTCTCGAAGTCGTGGCAACATCAAGATCAGCAAGACTTTGCCACTTTGCCGGCGCGCCAATGTGTTGCTTTTAAACTGACGCCGTAACGCTTCCCGCAAGGGCTCAAGTATGGATATCCCAAGGGAAGATAGTGCTTCATCGAGTCCACCTAAGTCTGTAGGCGGGCGCTGAATCGGGACGTGCTCGACAGGCGATAGTTCGACCAGCAGCGGCTGGATTGGCACTCGGTTAGCAATATTCGCTGGGTCTGATGCAACAAGACAGAGGCCCAGGCGATTTCTTTCTAGTGCTGATAGGCAAATGGCCCCGAGGTCATCGGCCGATTGGGTTTGGAAGGCCGCTGGCAATATGACTGTATAACCAGTGCCGTAGAACAGCGGCTCTAGCGGCTGATCAGCGGCATGCAAGGAACCCCTGGCCGCCTCACGTAGCCACCACAGAACTCGGCGCAAGTGACGTTGGGCCGTCCATTGACGCTCTTCATGAGCCCAGTTCTCATATAAACAAAGGGATGCCGGCTCATTGCTAGCGACCGCATTGAGATGAAGCAAGCTGGGAAACTGACGCCGCAATGCGCGAACCTCTGGCGACCGTTTGCTAGATGGATCTAAACCTAACCAGAGCCGCTCCCTTGGCTGAATTCCAACCTGATTTCCTGGGGCGACGCTTCCATCGCCTACGTCGACGATAATCCCAAGCTGGCCTGGGCTTCCTCGTCGAAGCAGTCCAACAACCCTCACATCCGAATGCTGCTGGCATGCCTCCAGCAACTCAAGAAATTGCTGGCCTTCATCCTCAGCATCGGCCATCTCCGCCGGCTGTCCCCATTCGTAGTAGTCAGCCATTTAAATGGAGCCAGCTCGCGGCGCGGCGGCCGCAGCAGTGGCGGCTGCGGCGGTGGCTGCTTCCAACGGACAAACCCGCGGGCCGTCGGTGGTGATCTCGATTTCAATGGGCTTGGGCGCCCAAGTAAAGGGCGTCTCCCCGGTGCACAGGAATTTTCCGCACTTGCCATCGAGAATGTCTTCGTATTCCCGCTTAGCACGTGTGCAGGGCGGATCGCCATCATCGTCTTTTACCGGCTTGCTGCTGGCAATGATCTTAGCCCCGTAGCGCGCCTGGCCCAACGCAGAACGCGCGTCCGCAGAAACCTCGGCGTCTTCACCGCAATCGGACCAGCTGTCGCACGACAGCACGTGCCAAGAACAGTGATGAGGGGCTTGAAGGACATCATATGCCAGCACCTCTGGCGCATCCTTATGCTTGTTCCACAGGCGTTCCCAGATGGCTACTTCCGCATCACCGGCAGTTAGAAAGCGGGACTTGGCGTGGCCCGCCCAAGTCGCGTTGATTTCAATGTTGAGGATTACACTGGACTGGTTCTTCGCTCGCAGCAAGACTTCCTCGTCGTCATCGCAAACCAAGCTCGGTGCCAACAAATGACCAGAAAAATGGGAGTTGTGAACCCCATTAATCTTGGTCACAAAATCACCGCTGGGGACGAGGATGGCCTCTAGACCCTTCGTCTTTTCGCCTTAGTCTTCACCCATAATTTGGATTCGATCACCCGCGCCGGCCCATCCGAACTCTTTGAAGTGAGCAACGCGCCGACGGGCTTCGGTTGCCCAAGCCTTCGCATCGTCGCACAGCACATGCAGCTTAGAAGCCCGGCGGAACACGATCGGCGAGGACCACATTTCCCGGATGACGATCCGCTTCTCGGCTGCCGGCTTCTTGTCGTCGGGGTAGTCCTCCAACCTCCCTAGATAGAAGTGATTGCAAAGGCCCCGGCAGTGATCCTCGTCCGGATGGCTTAGCAAGAAGGCATCTACGTAGGGCCGCTCGTTTTCGTCCAGCTTGAGACGCTGCCGAAGATCCTTGGCGACATCGCGCGCCGTAGAGTCAGCAGGGTCATCGGCTGCCTTGCGGATGTTGCAGTCGATCAAGATTGAACTCTCATCGACAAGCTGAACCAACGTCATGTCGCCATTCCCAACCGGGAAAAAGGTGAGCATCGGAGTCATATGAACCTGCCTATTCCTGAGGCGAGCGTCACAGCGGCCCGCGGTGTAGAATAAGTACACTCACTAGATGCACCTAGTCAATAAGCGGATAGTGAATCACCCCTTTCTCATTTGATATTGAGACAATGCAACCGATTGCACAGAACCGTCGCGGCCGTTGGGGTCAAGACCGGCGCCTTGAGTTCATCGACTCCCGCCTGCAGTGGAGTGGGCGCTTGAACCGTTCCTCTTTGACCGAATTTTTCGGCATTTCGATCCCTCAGGCCTCCCTAGACCTGAGCGAGTACCAAGCGCAAGCGCCGGGAAACATGGTCTACGATCGAAGCGAGAAGTTGTATCGCGCTACACCCGACTTCCGCCCCCTGCTCATAGACCCCACAAGCAGCAGATATTTGGCTGAGCTTTACGCGCTAAACACGGGCATGATTCCCGCCGACGTTAGCTTTCTAACGGACGTGCCAAAGACGGCAGTTGTGCGACATCCCACAAGATCCGTCCAAACCGACCTCTTGCGAGCGGTATTGGCCGCGATTCGAGCGGGGGATAGCATTGAGATCAACTACCAGTCCATGAGTCGACCTGAGCCAACGCGGCGTCAGATCAGCCCCCGCGGGCTGGCTTACGATGGGGCACGCTGGCATGTGCGCGCGTTTTGCCACAAACGTGAGGCTTTCTGCGACTTTGTCTTCGCTCGCGTGATGGACTATGTCGCTCCGCTGCCCGCCCAGCACGTTCCAGAAATAGATGAGGAGTGGGAGCGTCTGCTTACGATCGTGATCGGCCCTCACCCGGGGCTGTCACCAGGGCAGCGAAGAGCTATCGAGCTTGACTATGAAATGGTAGATGGGCAATTGGCTATTTCAACTCGCCAATGCTTGGCCTACTACCTCTTACGACGACTCGGAGTCCACCGTCGCGCGGAAGACTTGCCAGGAAACGAACAGCAGATCGTTCTCCTGAATCGCGCAGAGCTTGCTCAACATGTTCAAGGTCTCCTCGAGTGATGATGCGAGGACTGCCTCCGAATACTTCTACACGCTGGACAGAATCTACCGGTCAAGCACGCATCATACGGTTAGCTGGAAAGCTCCACTACAGGATCCGTGCTTGCTCTATTAGCGCATGGCACAATACAGCATTGGCGCGAAGCAGCAGCCAAAGCGTGAAATGTTACTCGTGGGGCATTCCAGCCCGAAAATCTGTTAAGCGACTTCTGAGTGTTCCTTAGGGACCACCGATAGCCGAAGATCGAGCGAATCGAGGACCGAGCCTACGGATGCGAGCTCAGGATTACCGCTGCTTGAAAAGGCACGGTAAGCGCTACTGCGACTTCCAAGCCCTGCTCGCGCAACAATGTCACTCATACCATGAGATTTCATCACATGCCCGAGTCCAGCAAGGAACAGCTCTTGCCCTCCCTCCTCAAGACAGGCATCCAAATATGCAGCCACGGTTTCAAGATCTTGAAGATGAGCACTGATATCGAATGTCTGAAGATTAGCCATGAGCATTCTCCCAAGCCTTTGTGAAATTAACTAACTCATTACCGTCGGTGCACGCGCCAGAGCCGCGTTGATATCTTGCTGCTGGGTAGACTTATCTCCCCCTCCCAACAAGATGATGAACCGATCTCCTCGCTCAACAAAGTAAAGCCGGAGCCCAGGACCCCAATTAATCCTAGACTCGGAGACACCTTCGCCGACTGGTTCGCAGTCACCGAGGTTTCCGCGCTCCATGTTAGTGATCCGCGCCAAGACTTTCGCCTTGCCCATAATTGAGAGTCCTCTGACCCATTCGTCAAACTCGATAGTCGTAATAACATCCGGCACGGAAATTGTCTCCTATAAGATACAGAATGTCAAGTCTACTAAGGTCATCTCTACTAGGGCCATCGATTGGTCGCGTTCAGCAGCGGCGAGCTAGCTCGGCTCGGTGGAAGAACCAGTTCGCCACTACGAAAAGTTTTTTTGACAGTTTGGCAAGCGCCCCAACCGATCATGGGGTACTTCCCATAGAGCATTGATCTAGCGCGAAGGCGCTGTCGAGGTCAAATGCTCCTTGATTAGGTCAAGCACTGTCTGTTGACGCTCCGCGGGGAGACGAGCCACAAGCAGTATGACCTCGGCCAACACGTCAGAGCTGGCGTGAAAGTAGGCCGGCGGAACACCCAGCGCGTTGCTCAAAGCAGCCAACGTCTCATGGCCGGGCTCTCGCTCCCCCCGCTCGTAGCGGGAGAGTCGTGACGAGGCAGCTTTCTCGTTCATCCCCAGCAGCGCTCCCAGTTCGACTTGCGACAGGCCCGCCACGCGCCTGGCCGCACGCAGGCGACGACCAAAGACGGAACTTGTGGGCAGAGATGCGGGCATGGAGATCTAACTGATGGCTGACCTCCAAGTCTGCACCGAGTAGCATCCTAGCGCACTTATCTGCCAATATGGGAGATAGAACCGCACCCATCAGAGGCCACATGGAACTTTCAAGACAGGGAGCGTTCTCGACGCTCTTGGCGTTAACGCTCGTCTCGCCACTCACCACCCACGCCCAGGACACCCAGCCGCAAAAGCCTGGCTTCCTGCGTCAGCTCGGCGGCAGTTTGAAGGGCGCAGGCCAGTGGATGATCGGCATCCAGCCGAGCGCCGGCACCAAGGCCGGCAGCCAGGGGACGGGCTCGATTTACACGCCCATCAATGGCGTCGGGAAGCTGCCCAACCTCTTCAAGGGCGACAACCACCAGCAAGCCCAGCTCGGGAAGTTGGAGTGGCCCCGAGTGGCGTTGACCTTCACCGAGTGGGGCGCTTCCCTTCCCTGTTGGACCGCAGAAGCCCGCATCTGGACCAGCCCGACCGCCTCGAGTGTCGAGACCTTCCGCACCTGCTTCGATGCCGCCCTGACCGAGACCGACGACCTGGGCGAAGTGGCCGAGCTCAACAACGCAGCGCTGTGGAAAGGCCGGGACTCGCTCAGCGGCATTCGGGTGCCGCCTAGCAAGCCGAACACTGGCGCGCAGCGCTCCAGCGGTCCCAACCCTCCGGCCCAGCCCTTTGTCGTCAACGTGAGCCGCCCCGGCGTGGCCGACCGCGCGGTGGACGTGTCGCTGCGCATTGCTTGGGTAACCGGGTTCATCCAGACCGCTGATCTGCACCCGGGACCGACGGGAATGCTGACGCCCTTCAAAGACACCAGGCTCTGGATTGCTGCCTTCAGGCCCGACGGGAACCGCGACAAGTAGCAGGTCCCAGCTAGGCCCCCGCTTTCCCCATCAGCATCCCTCAGCAAAGGAACGACATGAAAAACGCACGGATCGGCCTGGTCGCTTTGACCATGGCCCTGGGCCTGACCGCCTGCAGCGGCAAGCCCTCGTCTGACAGCGCCAAGGACGCCCTTGTCCGGCTGCTGAAAGACAGCGGCGCTGGCCAAGTCACCAACGTCCAAAACTTCGAACTGACCGGCTGCGTGGAAGCGGAAGGCGCTGATGGCTATCGCTGCGACACGCGCGGCCAGGTGGTCCTGGAGATTGCCGGTCGGCAGGTCCCCATGCCCGTCAACAAGAACTTGCGCTATGCCAAAGCCGACGGCGCCTGGAGGGCCTACGCCAAATGAGCATGAAGACCGATTCGATGGCAGGGACGTCCGTCGACGCCCTGGGGGCTGGCGGGGACGGCGCGCCACGCGCTGCCCCCAAGAAAGTCATGACGCCCCACAACCGCTTCTTCTGGTGGTTTTCGCTCAGCCTGCTGTTGCTTGGACCCTTCGGCTTCATCATTGGCCCCCTGATGGCTCGCCGGGGCCTGCGGAGGGTGGAGCGCCTTTACGCTTTCGAGGCTCATATGGCACGTCAGCGTGATCGTGGCTTCAGCTGGTGGCAGTGGTGGGTCATGACCCCGCTGACCGTCATGGGGGCTTTCTGGGTCAGCTCGGTGCTCAGCGGACTTCCCATGGTGCTGCTGGTGCTTTGGCTTCAGTTGACCACCTGAAGATCAATGGCCTGCTGCGAGCCTAGGCTGCCTACTTGCCTCGTAAAAATAGTCATGAAACTACTCTTTAGTCTTACCGGCTGAAGTCTTTAGTCGTCCCACCCTGCGCATCTTTTTGACTTCTTTGCCGAGCACCGGATGGTCTCTAAGCTCATGCAGGAGCATCTGAGCCTTGGCATCCTTTGATCTAGCAACAGCAGTCAAGAGTGGGGCACGGTCGAACCCTAGGTTGTCATCCTTGATGATCCTGATTACATCATCAATGACACTCTCATCAGCAGCCCCACTCAAGGCGCAAGCGGCTGCCCAACGGAGGTTGTCAGGCGAGCGTGGGGCGGTGTCGAGCAAGTCGACTAAAACGGACCAATAGGGACGCGAGTCAGGCACCGCCAACGCCCGGATAATGCCTTCCTTGATGCGGCTTGGATAATCCGCGCGCAGATGGTCAACCAGAACGGGAATGGCCTCCGGGTAGGGCTTAGTGGTATTGACCAAGTCCCAAACAGACTTCACAGGGCATCCAGCAGACTCTAAAGCCTGCACCAGCGGCTCTTCTGCTTTCGCCCAAGCAGCACGCTGCTTGGCGATTTCCTCGTCTCGAGCTTTGCGCATAGCCAAGTAATCTTGGTCGGCGGCTAACTCGGCGATCAACTCTGACGCAGTTTGTTGCTGTTTCATCGGCAAACTTCTCCAATAACACAGATCTTAACATCCCCTCGTTTGGCTGCTTCCCTTAGCGGTCCAGATATCTTTGTATCGGATCGCACATACAGATTAAAGTCGCGACCAGTTTGCTTCGCAATTTCCGCGTAGTCACGGATCTGAGAGGTATAGCCTTGGTATTTGACATTCTTGACTTCGCTAATGACCGAATCGGTCACCCCGTCGGGAATTCTGGTTGTTCCCCTCACTTCGAATGCCATCTTCGAGCCAATGTCGACCACGGCACGCACAGCGCTCTCGCCTGCCTGTCCAACACGCACCATCGCCGCTCCAGCACGAGCGATTTTAACCGGCGGTAAGACTGCAGCAATCTCTAAGCCGGCTCCAACCATAGCTCCGCCGCCCGTGGACGACCAGCCCTTGTCAGCCATTTGGCTAATACTTTCGGCCCCAAATACTGTCCAGGTTGCTTTGAGGCCTGCCCAAGCAGCACATGACACCGGACCGCAACCGTCGGCACCAGCATCAATCATTTGCCCAACGCTATCCCTGCCATCCGGGTCAGTGAACCGATACGGATTGTTGTTCGCATACCAGTAGCGATTGAAGTTCGCCGAAAACACCGAGTCCGCAGCCACCGGATCCACGCTCAGGAACCGGCCCAGGTCCTGGTCGTAGTAGCGCTGCTGCATGTAGGTCAGCCCGGTCGCCCCATCCATGGCGTGGCCGGTGTAACCGATGCCATCGACCGTCTTGCCGATGGGGGTGCCGTAGGGCTGATAGTCGGTGCGCTCTACCACATGCCCCGCCGTGTCCGTCACAGCGATAGGGCTGCCTAGCGCATCGGTGTGCTGGAATTTGATGGTTCCTGAGTTACGGGTGGCAAGCAGGCTCCCATTGAGATAGACGTATTCCATGTTGCCCTTGCCCGACGCCTCTGTGTAGAACAGCTGGCCAGCCTGGGTATAGACCTGAACGGTCCGCGTCGTGGGTCGGCCAGCTATCGTGCGACGGCCGTAGGCATCGTAGGCATAGCTTTCCTTGCCGGTGACATCTCGCAGACGATTTCCGTAGTCAAAGGTATAGGCTTGACCGTTCTTGTTCTTGAGGTTGCCCTGCGGGTCGTAGCTCAGCCCGACGGTGGTGGCGCCCGCATTGTTCTGGACATTGGTCAAGCGGTTCTTGGCGTCATACCAGTAATTGTTCTCGCGCACACCTGGAAGCTTGGCGGTGAGGATGTTGTCCAACACGTCGTAGGTGTAGCGGTTCCAGTTGTCGCCGCCGAACCGCTCCGAGCCCGCCTCCATCAGGCGATCCAGTCCGTCATACCCCATGTAGCGGTTGTAGGCCGTCCCCCGCTGCTGATCGATGATGGCGCCGACGTTTCCATTGGCGTCGTATTGATACTCGAACGAAGCGACATTGTTGTCCCGCACCTGCTGGGGCATCTGACGCCCGTTGAGCACGAGCGAGTGGCTCACACCATTGCCATAGGTGAACTGCCGCGCGGCTCCATTGGGGT
>NZ_QEYV01000047.1:0-22975 GCF_003992815.1 Xanthomonas sp. DAR33341
CCACCGCAAGACCACGCAATGCTCAAGAACCTCCGTTGTGGCGAATGCGCCCGCCTGCTGTGCAAGGCCGGCGCCTTCGACGAAATCCAGATCAAGTGCCCGCGCTGTGGCACGCTCAATCACCTGAAGGCCGAGAGCCTCACCTCCGATCGCCGCGAGCGAATCCAAGAAGGCTCTCACCATGAAAAACCAGCTCCTGCAGGGCGACGCCCTGACCATCCTGCCCACGCTCGAAGCGAATTCGTTCGACGCACTGATCACTGATCCGCCTTACGCGAGTGGCGGCCTGACCGCCGCTGCCCGGGCACGGCCGCCGTCGACCAAGTACTGCCGGGATGGAGGGCATGCCGACTTCGTTGGCGACGAACGCGATCAACGCTCGCACCTGAAATGGATGCACTTGTGGTTGTCCGAGTGTGCGCGCGTGCTCAAGGACGGCGCCCCGGTGTTGTTGTTCACCGACTGGCGGCAGCTGCCGCTGACCACTGACGCGCTGCAGATCGCCGGCTTCACCTGGCGCGGCATCACCGTCTGGGACAAGACCGAGGGTGTTCGGCCGCAGTTGGGACGCTTCCGGAATCAGGCCGAATACATCGTGTGGGGGAGCAAGGGCAACATGCCGCTGGATCGTCGTGCGCCCGTGCTACCGGGCGTCATCCGTGAGTCGGTGCGCAAGGCTGATAAGCATCATCTGACCGGCAAGCCCACCGAACTAATGCGGCAGCTGGTGCGGATCTGTGAAGCAGGTGGCCGGATCCTTGACCCGTTTGCTGGCAGCGGTACGACTCTGGTCGCTGCTGAGCTTGAAGGGTACGGATGGACTGGGGTCGAGTTGACCAGTCACTACTCAGATGTCGCACGGACCCGATTGGCTTAGAAAAATTTACCTACTGGGACGCGATGCCGTCCTAGTAGGTCATCTTCTGTTCGGCCATGAACTGCTCAAGGTCAATACATCGCACATTGAAGTGTTGGCAGATGTTGGGAACTTTTGCCGCCTGTGGCTTGTACACCTCGGTGGTGACTACAGCGAAGCCTCTTACTTGAGCGGCAGCAATCACAAATGGATCGGCGACTGGGGTTCCTTTCAGGCGTTGACGTTCGCCAATGATCGACTGAAAGTGCGGTATCGCCAGTATCTGCGCAACCAGCTGCATCTCTCCTGCACTAGGCATGCTGAAAAGTCCGGCATGCTGATCTATCCAGGCACTAACCACCGCATTCGGCTCGCCATTGTCTAGCTCACGCTTGACCTCCCGCGTGGATAGAAGGTAGCCACCGTGAACGAGGGCATCCATGTGTGCCCAGAAGCTATGGAAAACAGCGGGATAGTAATGCTTAAGACGGCTAAACGGCCCAGTGTCGAACACGTACATCAGTTGCGCTTCCTATGCAGGACCAATTCCTCCAGACCAGGCAATGTGCCAGGCTTTACTCCAAGGTAATCAGCAGCCTTTTCTGGCGAAATTTGGCCGCGTAGACGGCGGCCAAACACCTCTCTGAGCATCCCATCGCTCAAGTATGAGCCTTGATTTGCGTACCAACTCCCGCCGCCACTAGATTCTTTTTGACGTTGCTGATTCCATTCGTCAGCTTTTTCCTCATAGAACTGACGCGTAGCACGTCCTCTATCCAGAAAGCGACGTAGCACCACTTCCCGACTCACCCCAAAGCGTCGGGCGAGTCGAGAGAAATATATGTCAGGCGCATAATCCGCAATGATTGCGAGGTCAGTCGTGGCTGCATCAAATTCTGCACCCGGTATTAAAACCTCGGCCGCGATCGCGTTGCAAAAAATTTCGATGGCACGTTCGCGTTGAGGGAGCTCATTCGCATAGCTAATGTCGAACTTAGAAATTCCGTTGACATCGAATAGCACATGCGCGAACTCGTGCAACAGCGAGAAGATCTGTCGGGTCTTCGTGGTGCTGTTGTTGAGGTAAATAACAGGGAATTCGCTATCTCTTAGGCAAAATCCGGAGATAGTTTCCTGCTTAAAGCTTTCTTTGAAAACGAATGGGCCGACGCGTTCGACGGCTGCCCTCCATGAGCGTAGCGCCTCATCATCAGTTCCCCAGCCAGCCTGGACCTCTGAGGTGATGCCCAACATAAGGCGGATAGCGGCTGCTTTGCGTACGACGTCATCGCCAGTGCTGAGTTGAACAGCACGCCACGCCTTTATTGCAGCAGGGTTTACGCCTGCGTACAGCTCTTCGAGGCCTAGCTGATACGCGCGGGCTTTTCGAAGATGTAGGTAGGTATCGCGGGACAAATTTGCGAGCTCTTCCGCTGGGAGCGTACGGAACTCTTGACGAGGAGAAGCTTCAGCGGGCGGCGCCGGGAGAAAGAACACAGCTAGCGGCCGTTTATAGACCTCGTACGCGAGCCTTTCTAGCTGTGGGTAGGTAGGGGCCTCCGCCCCGGATTCCCATGCTGCAACTTCCCCCTCACCTTTCTTAAGGCGTGCTGCGACATCGGCTATCGACATGCCGATGCTTTCGCGTGCCCAACGCATCACTGAGGGTTGTACACCTACAACTTGTTCGCCCTTCATTGGCTCTTTCTCTCCATGAGGGAAGTATCGCCCGCAAGCGTCTCCCATTCCAGTCTAGCCGGCTGCGACGGCCGGGAGGAGGCATTCAGGCTGCTGCGCGCGCGCAATCGTCGCCCCGCCACGCCTGCGGTCTTCATAGGGTCATTTCGATGCACTGCTGCATGCCCCCGAAACGGGCGCCAGTCCTAGCGTCATGGGAGGTTCTGGTTCCTTGCTAGACCCTGCGGAATTCCGCGCCATCACGGGGCAGCAGCGCGCCCTTGCTCGCGTTCGCGCGAAAGCCACAGACCGCCAAATTTTCCATGTGACCACCGGGATCGGGTAATCGGTAATTCTTGCCTTTGAGGTGCTCCTAAGTCATTGACTTATATAACAAAGCTTGGATTACCTTCCAGGGTGATTTTTGGTAACTCGGCGAATCCTGATAGGTAATGTCATTGATCTATAAGGGTTTTTATGGGATTCAAGATTACCTGGCGGAAAGGTAATCAGATTACCCCCTCATCACCTTTTTATTACCTTTTGAAAAATCCTATAAACTATTGAAAATTATACATAATTTTGCTTCTGCAGAGTTTGATTACCTGGATTACCTTGTCCCGATGGGCACATCGAAAATGGCCATATAGGGCTGCTATTAGGCGCTTCATGGTTCAGCTCGTTAGTGCTCGCTCACCACTTCGGCCGAGTGTCGACGCCGCTCCATGGCTGAAAAGTGGCAAGAAGTCATCTGCAGGTCGTGTACTGCTACCCGTGAGGGCTGCCGGCTTAGCAGGAGGCGCGAGGGAGGTCAGCTAGCGATGTGGTGAAGCGGCCCGATAGCAGATCTTGCCGCGATGCCCATTCGGGGGACTTCTGCCAGCCGCTGGCACCCAGCACGGCCGTGCCGCGACCGAACCGCCGGTTGATGGCATCCAGGGTGCTCATCAGCTTGTCGTCGCCTACGCGTGCCAGGGTGAAGAGGTCGCCCTGCAGATCCTCGGGCGCGGCGAGATCCATTAGGCACACGCCGGCCTTCTTGTAGGTGAAGCCATCGCGCATGAAGCCCTGGAGCAGCCGGCGCACAACCGTGAGCACCACGCGGCTGTCGGATGTAGCCGAGGCAATTGGCGCGGTGCGTGATGGGTTGTGCTGCGGCACACCGGGCTTAAACGAATCCGTCTCGGCATAGATGCCAATGGCGCATGTGGTCAGCCCGCGTGCGCGCAGCTTCTCGGTGGCGCGCATAGCAAAAGTTGCCAGCGCCTCCGACATATTTTGCGGATCGTTCACCCAGGTCCCGAACGACCGGCTGACCATGATCTGCTGACGGTCGGGCTCGACTTCCTCCAGCTCCAGGCAGGCATGGCCCTGCAACTCCCGTTGCGTGCGCGCCATGACCACACCGAACTCCGCTAGCAAGTCGTCTGCAGCGGCGTCTCGCAGATCGGCTGCCGTAAAGACGCCGCGTGCCTGCAGCCTCGCGCCCCAGCGCCTGCCAACGCCCCAGAGGTCGCCAATCGCCGTGGCTCGCAGCACCGCATCGAGCTCACTGGCGCTGAGCGCAGCCAGGTCACAGACGCCGGCCAGACTAGCTGGGTAGCTGCCCGGCTTACGCGCTGCATCCTTGGCGACCCGGTTGGCCAGCTTGGCCAAGGTCTTGGTCGGCGCGATGCCAATGCAGTTGGGGATGCCTGTCCATTGGTGAACTCGCTCGCGCAGGTCGACCGCCAGCTGCCGGCGATCGCGGATGCCGGCCAGGTCGAGGAACGACTCGTCGATCGAATACACCTCCACGCGTGGCGCGGCCTGACGCAGGATGACGCCAATGCGAGAAGCGATGTCGCCGTAGAGACCGAAATTTGCGGAGCGCAGCGCTAGCCGGCGACGGATCTGCGGTGGCACCTTGTGGATCGGCTGGCCCATCGTGACACCTAGGGCTTTGGCCTCGTCCGATCGAGCAATAGCGCAGCCATCATTGTTGCTGAGCACGACCAACGGCCTGCCACGCAGCTCGGGCTAGAACACGCGCTCGCAGCTAGCGTAGAAGTTATTGCCGTCGATCAGCGCGAACATCAGCGGCCGGCGCGGGAATGCGCGCGGGTGACTTGGCGGACTACGCCCACGACGGCGAAGACCTCAACCTCTGTGCCTGGCGCCAGCACGATGGGCGCGCAATGTGGGCTTCGGCTATGGAGCTCGATGTGGTCGACGGCGACCTGAAGAATCTTGCAGACCGGCTGATTGCCATCCCAGATGGCCAGCACCATGTCGCCCTGGATCGGACGCACCGAGCGGTCCACAACCAGGATGTCCCCATCGCAGACGCCGGCCAAGATCATGCTCCAACCCTCTGCCCTGTATAGAAAAGTGGCTGGCGGGTTGCGTATCAGTACCCGGTTCAAATCGAGCTCGTCGTCTTGGAAATCCTCGGCGGGTGAAGGGAAGCCGAGCTGGATCCGGAGCGCGCTGACGGGCAGGCAGAGCGGGACCGGATCGAGACAGGCCGGTCCCAGCAGGCGGGCGTAGGTGTGCGGGGAGGTAGGACCAACATGGCGCAACTCTCGAGGCACAAAGTCTCATAGATAGAGACGGCCAGGCACGTTAGCAAAATTACTAAAAATCGACCCAGAAAATTGCTGACGCCATTCAGCCGTACGCCGTCAAGCGATGGATGGCCTTAGCCGAAAGCATGGCTTACACCGTCACCAGAGAATGCTCACTCTTTGACAAGCACTTGCCTGAGTTCGCTAACAAGCGATTCTAGGCAATCTACCCATGCCGGACGCGGGACCCTTGGTCGCTCACCCCGCGAGATGCTTGAGCAGCGTCTTTCCGGCACTTGCAGCTAGAACTCACGCCGTACAGCTCCCGCAGTTAAGATGAAAAAAACGGGAGTTGTAAATGAAACTGATCGCGTACATGGCTCTGGTGTCGCTGCTATGCGGATGCGC
Source organism: Xanthomonas sp. DAR33341 (assembly GCF_003992815.1). Classification (NCBI taxonomy): domain Bacteria; kingdom Pseudomonadati; phylum Pseudomonadota; class Gammaproteobacteria; order Lysobacterales; family Lysobacteraceae; genus Xanthomonas; species Xanthomonas sp. DAR33341. The sequence continues at coordinate 5,488 of NZ_QEYV01000047.1, forward strand.
CTCTTATTCAGAACGGCAAGCACAGGCGCCGTGGTTCACGCTCGAAAGCGATCGGTCGCCAAAGGAGGTAGAACGCTGTTTGGCGCCGAAGCTCCGGGACATAGCGCCCAGAGTGACGGGCGGGCCAGATGGCGAGGCGCAGGTTTATTCGTTTGTTGCTGATCCCGCAGTACTTGGAACAGTGACCATCATTCCCGACTCCGATGGTTCCAGAGTCGAGATCCGTAGCGTTGTGCAGGGAGGCGTCTTCAAGAAGGCCGCGGCGGCGGCGGAAAGCTGTCGCTGAGAAGGCTGAAATGCATCTATGCAAGCGCCCCTTTCCGCAAGCCTGAGTGGCGGAAAAATTAAGTGCTTAGCAACGTAGCTCCAACGGTTTCACGGATAGCCCCCGGAAAAATTAGCCGGTGCAAATCATTGATCCGAAAGCTAACTTTCTCTGCCTTTTAATCTTTTGGTCGATGGTTCGAATCCATCACGGCCCACCATCTCCAGCAAGGCTTTCAGCGAACCTCATCGCTCCGCAAGAAGGCATCTACTCCGAAATTCCGCAGTATTCGGTCGCCCTGCAAACGCGCAGGCACCGATGCGCCGCGACGTCATCGCGTAGCGCCTATCGGGTCTTTGCCACTGGTGGGATTGCCCGCCGCCTTAGCAGACCAAGACACCGTCCAGATCTTTTTGTCGGCGCAAGGCAGTCGCACGATGCGCTACGTGCCTGACCCTCAACGCCCAGGCTCGTCGTTCCACAGCAGCTTGTGCAGCTGCATCTGGAAACGCACCGGCAAGCGGTCGGCTACGATCCAGTCGGCCAGCTGGCGCGGGCTCACCTCGCTTTTGCTGGGCGAAAACCACACCGTGCAGCGGCGATCCAGCGCATGCGCGGCCACGATCTCGCGCGACCATTCGTAGTCGGCGCGGCTGCAGATCACGAACTTGATCTGGTCGCGCGCGGTCAGCAGCGGGAGGTTTTCCCAGCGATTGCGTGCCTCCTCGCCGGATGCGGGCGTCTTGATGTCGACCACGCGCGAGACGCGCGAATCGACGGCAGACACGTCCAGCGCACCGGAGGTCTCCAGCGAGACGTCGTAACCGGCATCGCAGAGTTTCTCCAGCAGGACCAGACAACGCTTCTGCGCCAACGGCTCGCCGCCGGTCACGCAGACATGGCGCACGCCGTGGCTGGCAACTTCGGCAACGATCGCGTCGATGTCATGCCACTGCCCGCCATGGAAGGCATAGGCGGTGTCGCAATACAGGCAGCGCAACGGGCAGCCGGTCAGCCGCACGAACACGGTCGGCCAGCCGGCCGCTTCGGCTTCGCCTTGCAGGGACAAAAAGATTTCGGTGATCTTCAATCGCGGCAATGGCGATTGGACGATCTCGCTGGGGACGGCGGCGGCGTTCATGGGCAAAGTATGCGCCGTGCCCACAGGCACAGACGCGCAGGCTCAGCGCAGTTGCTGGCCGAGACGGATGGACTGCAGGCGCTCCTGCGCAACGCGTGCCGCGTCGGAGCCAGGGTACTGCGAAGCGACCTGCTGCAAGGTCTGCTGGGCCTCGTTGTTCTTGCCTTCGCCATACTGCGACAGGCCGAGCTTCAACAAGCCGCCGGCGGCCTTGTCATGCGTGGGATAACGGCTGACGAGATCGCGGAACTGCGCCTCGGCAAGCTGGAAATTACGGGTGGCGTAATAACTCTCGCCCAGCCAGTACAAGGCATTGGGGGTATAGACGCCGTTGGGATAGAGCTCCAGAAAGCTCAGGAACAGCTGCGACGCATCGTCGTATTTGCCGTTCTTCAACGCATCGAACGCTACGTTGTACGCAGTACGTTCGTCGTTGCTGACGGCCAGAGTGCCTGGGTCGCCGTGGACGGTGGGCGGCTTCTCGGAAGTTGCCGCCGCTGCGGGCCGCGCGGCGGGTGCCGGGGCCGGGGTCACGTTGCCGGTCGCTGGGGGCAATGGCGGAGTTGCGCCACCTGCGCCTTCCAACCGGTTCAAGCGTCCATCCAGGTCCAGATACTGGTCCTTGGACTGCTGCTTGAGTTGCTCATTGTCGTGCTGCAGCTGTTCGACGGTCGACCGCAACGCCTGCAGGTCCGAACGCGCCTGCTGCAGCTGATTGAGGAGATCGTTATTGGCCTGACTATTGGCCTGCTGCTGCTCGAGCACGGCCACACGATCAGCGAGACTGGCTCGCTGGGCGTATGCCGGCGCGGCGACCACAAGGGCCGCCGCGACGAACAGGGATGTCACTCGAAAGCGCATCGCTTCTTACTGAGCCGTGTACACGATTTCGACGCGGCGGTTCTGCGACCAGCAGGACTCGTTCGACTCGGTGCAGACCGGACGCTCTTCGCCGTAGCTGACGACGGTCAGCTGGCTGGCCGAGCCGCCGGCAGCCTGCAGCGAGGACGACACGGCATTGCCGCGACGCTCGCCCAGACCCATGTTGTATTCACGCGAACCGCGCTCGTCAGCATTGCCCTGCAGGGTGATGCGCGAGGAAGGACGGTCACGCAGGTACTTGGCGTGGCAAGCCATGATGGCCTGGAATTCCGGCTTCAGGGAGTCCTGATCCAGATCGAAGTAAACAACGCGCTGACGCAGGCAGGCATCGGTATCCAGGTCGCCCGGACCATACAGGCCAGAGGTGGACGGGCCGGTGGGAACCGAGGAACCAGCGGTGGTATCGGTCGCAGGAGGCGGAGTTTCCTTCACCTTCTTCGAGCAACCAGCCAGCACAGCAACGGACAGCAGGGAGACAAGCAAGACGCGGGTGGACTTGTTCATGGGGTACCTATGGAGGCTCTGGGCCAATGAGTGGTTTAACGCAGCGAAATATTAACATTAATGCGCGGTTCGGTAAGGCCCCCATGCGGGTTCTCTCACATCGCCGTCGGCCAGCACCAGGCGCTGGCGGACCCGAGCGTCGGAAGAGACCGCGTACAGCACGCCACGGCCACCTTCGCGTGCGGCGTACAACACCATGCTGGCGTTAGGCGCAAAGCTCGGCGATTCGTCCAGAGAACCCGGCGACAGGGTGCTCCAGCTCGGCGAACCTAAGCTGCGGTCCATCATCGCGATGCGGTAGGTATTGCCGCTGCCCTGTGCCACGGCAATCTTCTTGCCGTCGAACGACACGCTGGCGGTGGCGTTGTAGTTACCCTGGAAGGTCACGCGGTTGGCGCTGCCGCCGCTGGCTGCCACCTGATAGATCTGCGGACGACCGCCGCGATCGGAGGTGAAGTAGATGCTGCCGCCATCCGGCGCCCAGGTCGGCTCGGTGTCGATGCCGAAGTGGTTGGTGAGCTGGGTCAGCTGCTTGCTTCCCAGGTCCATCACATAAATTTCCGGGTTGCCGCTACGCGACAACGCCAGCGCCAGGCGACGTCCGTCCGGCGAAAACGACGGCGCGCCGTTGATGCCGCGGAAGCTGGAGACCAGTTCGCGTGCGCCGGTGGCGATGTCCTGCAGATAGATCGACGAGTTGCCGCGCTCGAAGCTCACGTAGGCCAGCTTCTTGCCGTCCGGGCTCCAGTTCGGCGACAGCAGCGGCTCGGCCGAACGCACGATGGTCTGCGGGTTGTAGCCGTCCGAGTCGGCCACCATCAGCGCATAGCGCATGGCGCCGCCCTTGCCGCTGGCGGTCACGTAGGCAATGCGGGTCCAGAAGGCGCCGCGTACGCCAGTGATCTTTTCGTAGATGGCATCGGCCATCTGGTGCGAAACATCGCGCATTGCGTTGGCACGCGCCGTCATCGCCAGGCCAAGCATGCGCTCGCCCTTGGCCACGTCGAACAATTCGTATTCGACCCGGTATGCGCCTTCGCCGGCATCCATGACGCGGCCGACCACGATGTAGTTCTGCTTGAGGGTGCGCCAAGTCTGGAACTGCACCTCGGTGCCACGGGTCGGTTTTTCAACGATCTGCGCGGCCGGCAGCGTGCGGAACTGGCCGGAACGATCCAGGTCGGCGCCGACCACGGCGGACACGTCGGTCTGCGGCGCGGTGCCCGAGCCCTGATACGGCATCGGAATGACGGCGATCGGCGTGGCAGACGCGCTACCGCCGACGATATCGATGGTGAGACCTTGCTGCTGCGCGAGCGCGCTCAGCGGCAACAACAGGGCGGTCAAGGCAGCTAGCCAACGCAGCGGTTTTTTCATGGACGGCTCGGATCGGGCAGGAAAAGTGTGCAAGGGATAGCAATCAACGAGTGAACATACTCGCAATCGTGAATGAGGTGACGTGAAAACGGAGCGAGCGATCGTGTAGCGACATGCACAGCCCCATGGGCATCACCTGGGGGCATCAGGCTGCGGCGCCAGTGGCAGCCGCAGCCCGACGACGGTTACTGATCCTGCGCAGTGAACACAAAGGTCAGGTTGCGCTGAAACACCGATTCGAATCCGCGGTAAGGCAATGGCTGGGCGCTCAGTACGGCGGCTTCGATCGAGCGCTGGCCAGCCTCGTCGTAGGGGCAGCCCGGCGCCACCTTGGCCTCCATCACGCTGCCGCCCGGCAACTGGCGGATGTTGATGGTGCATTTCTGGCCTGGCGGCACCGACGGCGGACGCACCCATTGCGCCAACACTTTCTGTTGAATCGCCGCGGCGTACTTGGCCGACAGGTCGGTGCTGGTACCGCCCTGCCCTGCGGTCGGCTGCGCGCTGGTCGCGGCGGCCGCGGAGGCCTGCTGCGCACGTGCGGCGGCGACCTGGCGCAACTTCTGCTCGGCGAGCGCCATTTCCTTATCGGCTTGCGCGCGCTGACGACGGATGTCGGCGATCCTCTTCTGGCGTTCGGCTTCTTCCGCCGCCTGCTGTGCAGCCGCCTGCTTCTTCTTGGCGTCGGCTTCTTCCTGCTGCTTGGCGAGGCGCAATTTCTGCTCGGCCTCTTCCTGGCGTTTGCGCTCGGTCAGGTCGATCTGCTCCTGGCGCCGCTTGGCTTCCTGTTCCTGCTTGGCCTTTTCGGCGGAAATGGCCAGTGCATCCACGCGCTCCTGGTCGACCTTGTCGGGCTGGGCGACGCGCTCCTGTGCCTGCGCCTGCTGCGGCGTGGGCGCATCCTGCGGGCGCGGCTCGGGGATCGGCTGCGGCGGTGGCACGCTGTCTTCCGGCGCGGGTTCGGGCAACGGCGCGGGCGGGGGCGGCGTTTCGACCGGCGTGGCTTTCAGTGCCTGGCGCGCAACCCGCGCCTCGGCAGCTGACACGTCCAGCGAAGCTTCCATGCTGGGATCGCCTGCGGCCGGTTCCACCGAGCGTTCGGGCGACCACAGCCAGCCGGCGATAAACACCAGCGCGACCAGGACGTGCACGACCAATGCCAGGACGACCGGTCGAAACCAGCCGTCATCGCGCGCCGCTTGCGTGGGGAGTGCGTCAGCGTGCATCGCTGCCTGCGGTGCCGCCGGAGTCGGAAATCAGGCCCACTTTCTCGACCTTGGCCTGCTTGAGCACGTCGATGGCATCCATGATCTTCTGGTACGGCGCGGCGCGATCGCCCGCCACCACCACACGTGCGTCCTTGTCCTGCGCCACGATGGCAGCCAGCTGCGCCTGCAGCGCGGCCACGTCCATCGCCTGCGGCTTGCCCTTGGGCAGTTGCAGGGCCAATCTGCCATCGGCAGCGACCACCACCACCACCGGGTCCTGCTTGCTCTCCAGCGCCTTGGCGCGCGAACTGGGAAGGCTGACGTCGGTGCTCAGGGTCAGCAACGGTGCGGTGACCATAAAGATGATCAGCAGCACGAGCATCACGTCGATATACGGCACGACGTTGATGTCGGATTTGAGCTTGCGCTTCTTACGACGGGAAATACCGGAGATCATCGCGAAACGTTCCTAATTAGTCCTCGGCGCCGGCTGCCAGTGCGCTTGCACGGTGCCCCGAAAAGGAACACCTGCTCGTGGCACTGTGGACCGACGCGACTGGCCCTGCCGGACACTTCCCGCGTCACGCCGTGCGGGGACATGCCGGTAGCGCGCATCACTCGTCCGCGCCGGCCTGGCGCTGCAGGATGGAGCTGAACTCGTCGGCGAAGGTCTCATAGCGCACCGACAGCCGTTCCACGCGGGTGGTAAAGCGGTTGTAGGCCCACACGGCCGGAATCGCCACGAACAGACCGATGGCGGTGGCGAACAACGCTTCGGAGATACCCGGCGCCACGGCCGCGATACCGGCCTGCTCGCCGCTGCTGACCATGTCGTGCATGGTCACCATGATGCCGAACACGGTACCGACCAGGCCGACGTACGGCGCAGTGGAGCCGATGTTGGCCAACAGTTCGAGATTGCGTTCGAGCTGATCGACTTCACGGGTGAACGCGGTGCGCATGGCGCGCTGTGCGCCTTCCAACTGCACGCGCGCATCCAGACGGCGGCGGTCGCGCAGACGCGAGAACTCGCGAAAGCCGCTTTCGAACATCGACTCCAGACCGCCGACGGTCCGGTTGCGGTCGGTTGCCGAGGCGTACAGCTTGGCCAGATCCGCACCGGACCAGAAGCGGTTTTCGAACTCGTCCGCCTCGCGGTTGGCCTGCTTGAACGCACGCGCCTTGCGGAAAATGATCACCCAGCTGATGAACGAGCCGATCAACAGCAGCAGCACGATGATCTTGACCGGGATACTGGCGCGCAGGATCAGGTCTACATAGTTGATGCTGCTGTTGTGCGCCACGCTGGCGGTCTGCGCCGCGGCAGCGGCGACGTCCTGCGGCAGTGCTTCCACTACCGTGTCCTGCAGGGCCAGGAGCAATGCAATCGACATCCGTTCGTTCCTCAGTAATCGGATTCTGGGGTTTCTAGAGCTTTCAACACGTCATACAGCGCATCGTCCATGCCACGCGGGCGGAAATCGCTGGTACCGAGCGCGGCAATGCGCACCTCGGCGGTCAGCAGCACTTCGCCTTTGCGACGGACCGATTGCGCGAACAGCAGGCTGGCCCGTCTGCATCGCAGCAACACCGCCGACACTGACAGCGCGTCGTCGAGCCGGGCCGGCTTGAGGAAATCCAGTTGCATCGAGCGAACCGCAAACACCAGGTCGTGCTCCTGGCGCATACGCTCCTGCCCGTAGCCGAGCGCGCGCATCCACTCCGTGCGCGCGCGTTCCATGAAGGCAACGTAGCGCGCGTGGTAGACCACCCCGCCGGCGTCGGTATCTTCCCAGTAGACGCGTGTCGGCCAACTGAATACCGGCAGGGATTGGGGATTGGGGAATGGGGATTCGATGGTCATGGGCAGGGAGTTCCGGTCGCGACGGCCCAGGTTGGCGACCAGCAGAGCGTCGTCAAAACAGGTCTCCCGGTTCGCCGATGCCCGGGGCGCGCTCGCGCGGCGGTTTCAGGCCCAGGTGCAGATAGGCCTTGGGCGTGACCATGCGGCCGCGCGCGGTGCGGATCAGAAAGCCCTGCTGGATCAGGTACGGCTCGATCACATCTTCCAGCGTGCCGCGCTCTTCCGACAGCGAGGCGGCCAGCGATTCCACGCCGACCGGGCCGCCGTCGAAGTGTTCGACGATGGTGCGCAACATGCGGCGGTCGAGCTCGTCAAAGCCTTCCGGGTCGACCTTGAGCATCTGCATGGCCGCCTGCGCCACCGGCAGATCGATATGCCCGGCCGCCTTGACCTGGGCGTAGTCGCGCACGCGACGCAGCAAGCGGTTGGCGATACGCGGGGTGCCGCGCGCACGGCGTGCGATTTCCGCCGCACCTTCGGCCGTGCAGTCGATGCCGAGAATCGCCGCCGAGCGGATCACGATGCGGGTCAGTTCCTGCGGGGAATAGAACTCCAGCCGCTGCACGATGCCGAAGCGGTCGCGCAGCGGTGCGGTCAGCAATCCGGCACGCGTGGTGGCACCGATCAGGGTGAACGGCGGCAGGTCGATCTTGATCGAACGCGCGGCCGGGCCGTCGCCGATCATTATGTCGATCTGGAAATCTTCCATTGCCGGATACAGCACTTCCTCCACCACCGGCGAGAGGCGATGGATTTCGTCGATGAACAACACATCGTGCGGCTGCAGGTTGGTCAACAACGCCGCGAGATCGCCGGCCTTTTCGATCACCGGGCCGGAGGTCACGCGCAGGCTCACGCCCAGCTCGTTGGCGATGACGTGACTGAGCGTGGTCTTGCCGAGCCCCGGCGGGCCGAAGATCAGCACATGATCCATCGCCTCGCCACGTGCCTTGGCCGCCTGGATGTAGATCTCCATCTGCTCGCGCACCGGTTGCTGGCCGAGATAATCGGCCAGGCGCTTGGGACGAATGCTCGCATCGGCGGCATCGTCTTCGCGGGTGGAGCTGCTGGCGATGATGCGCTGCTCAGTCATCCGGCCATCTTCTCATGCCGCGCGCGGATGGCCCAGCATCTAGACATCAAGCTCGGCCTGGCGCAGCACTGCGAAGAAGGCTTCGAAGCTCGCGGCGCGCCAGGTCGGCACCAGACCTTCCCAGCGATCGAAATAGACGACCTCCGGTTCGTGCTGCGGCCCGCGTGCGCGGTAGTCGGTGGCCGGCACGCGCCCGAGGGTGAGTGCGTCATCCCAGAAGGTATCCAGGCTCGGTGAGCGCGCGTAGACCATCCACTTGAGCGCGGCCACGCTCAGATCTCCACTTGCGCGCCCAACTCGACCAGGCGATTACCGGGGATGCGGAAGAATCCGGTGGCCGGGGCGGCATTGCGGTGCATCAGGGCGAACAGCTTGTCGCGCCAGATCGGCATGCCGCGGTTGGCGCTGGCCACGATGGTTTCGCGGCTGGCGAAATAGGTGGTGTCCATCGGATCGAAATAGATCCCGCCCTGATCGCAGGAGCGCATCAGCGCCAACGGCACGTCCGGGGTCTCCATGAAACCGAAGCGCACATGCACGCGGTAGAACTCGTCGCCGATCGCGTCGATCTTCAGCCGTTTCCCGGCGGCCGCGTACGGCACCTGCAGGGTTTCCACGGTCAGGAACACGTTGCGCTCGTGCAGCACCTTGTTGTGCTTGAGGTTATGCATCAGCGCGTGCGGCACCACCATCGGGTCGGCGGTCAGGAACACGGCCGTCCCGGGCACGCGCACCGGCGGCGCCAGCATCAACCCGGGCAGGAAGGTGTCCAGCTTGATACCGTCCTTGCGGATCTCGTCGTGCAGCAGCTTGCGGCCGCGGCGCCAGGTACGCATCAGGGTGAACAGGATCAGGCCCAGCAACAACGGGAACCAGGCGCCGTCCAGGAACTTGATGATGTTGGCGTAGAAGAACGCGCAGTCCACCGCCAGGAACACCAGCGCGAACAACCACAGCAGCGGCGCCGGCACGCGCGGATTGGCACGTGCGTAGATGATCATCAACACGGTGGTGATCAGCATGGTGCCGGTCACCGAGACGCCGTACGCGGTGGCCAACGAGGCCGAGTCGCCGAAACCGATCACCGCCACCGCCACCAGCGCCAGCAGGCACCAGTTCACCGCCGGCACGTAGATCTGGCCGATGGTGGAGTGCGAGGTATGGCGAATGTGCATGCGCGGGATGTAGCCGAGCTGCATGGCCTGGCTGGCCACCGAATAGGCGCCGGTGATCAGTGCCTGCGAGGCGATCACCGTGGCCGCGGTGGCCAGCACGATCATCGGGTACAGCGCCCACTCCGGCACCGCCTCGTAGAACGGGTTGCTGACCGCGGCTGGATTGCGCAGCACCAGCGCGCCCTGCCCCAGGTAGGTCAAGGTCAGCATCGGCAAGACCACGAACTGCCACGAGCGGCGGATCGCCTTGGCGCCGAAATGGCCCATGTCCGCGTACAGCGCTTCGCCGCCGGTCACCGCCAGCACCACCGCGCCGAGCACGAACACCGCATGCCAGTTGTGTTGCGCGAAGAAGCGCACGCCCCACCACGGATTCAGCGCATGCAGCACTTCCGGTGCGCGGGCCATGTTGTAGACGCCGATCGCGCCCAACGCGAAGAACCAGAGCAGGGTGATCGGCCCGAATGCCTTGCCGACGCGTTCGGTGCCGAAGCGCTGCGCCAGGAACAGCATGCTCAGCACCACCAACGTGATCGGCACCACGAACGGCTCCAGCTTGGGCGCGGCCACCTCCAGGCCCTCCACCGCCGACAGCACCGAAATCGCCGGGGTGATGACGCCGTCGCCAAAGAACAGCGAGGCACCGAAGATGCCAAGGATGCCGACCACATACATCGAGCGCGAACCGCCGGGCAACGTGCGTTGCGCCAGCGCAGTCAGCGCCATGATGCCGCCCTCGCCATCGTTGTCGGCACGCATGATCACGGTGACGTATTTGAGCGTGACCACCAGCATCAGCGCCCAGAACACCAGCGACAGGATGCCCAGCACGGTGTCGTGGTCCGGGGTCAGCCCGTAGTGCGGCGAAAACGCCTCTTTGAGCGTATACAGCGGGCTGGTACCGATATCGCCGAAGACGACGCCGATCGCGCCGATGACCAAGGCGGTCTGGCTATTGACGGGCGCGTGGCTGGAGCCGGCTGATTTGGGGGTGTGAGACATGAGGTGGGCAGTTTTCGCCAGACAGCGTGAAGAAGATAGGGAGACAGCACCTGTCGAAGGTGCCTGCACTGACGTCACAGGCACCCAAGGTACGGGCTGGCCGCGGGCAAGGATGCGCAGTGTACGGGCCGCCCCTGTCGATGCCGAGTGCCGGCCGCGCCCGCTTTGCGGGCCAGGCGATGGTTCGTGGCCGCGCTTAGCGCAGCGCGGCTTGCAGCGCCTTGCGAATGACCGTCGCGACCTCGTCGCCTTCTGCACCGGCGTCGCGCGCCATGCGGGCGGCCTCGGCCGGCTTGTAGCCCAGCTGTTGCAAGGCCACGGTGGCTTCGGAAACGGCGTCGGGCCCCAACTGGCCGGTAATCGGTGCGCCGCTGCTGAAATCGGCGGCGCGGTCGCGCAGTTCCACCACCATGCGCTCGGCGGTCTTCTTGCCGATGCCGGGAATGCGCGTCAGCGCGGTGATGTCGCCGCTGGTGATCAGGCGGGCGAACTCGTCCACACTGACCCCGGACAACACCGCCAGCGCGATCTTGGCGCCGATGCCGGTGACCTTCTGCACGTCGCGGAACAGCCGCCGCTCGCCTTCGCGCAGGAAGCCATACAGCGACACGCTGTCTTCCTTTTGCGCGTAATGGGTAAACAGGATCACGTCGCGACCGACATCGGGCAGGTCGTAGAAGGTGCTCATCGGCGCCTCCAGCTCATACCCCACCCCACCTACGTCGATCACCAGCCACGGCGGCTGCTTGTAGGCCAGGATCCCGCGCAGACGGCCGATCACTGGGCACCGCCTTGGCGGTGCCGGGAATGGGGAATCGGGAATGGCCAATCGCAACAGCGCGCGCTGTCGTGGACCCTGCGTTTGGGATTCCCGATTCCCGATTGCCGATTCCCGATTCTCATTTCTTGCGGCTCCAGGCCTGTTGGGTATTGACGCCCAGGCGCTGCGCGGTAGCGCGCACGTGGGCGTGAGTGATGGCGACCGCCAATGCGTCGGCAGCGTCGGGCTGCAGCTTGCCATTCAAGTTGAGCATGATGCCGACCATGTGCTGCACCTGCACCTTGTCGGCGCCGCCCTTGCCGACAAGCGCCAGTTTGATTTCTTTGGCCGCGTACTCGTGCACCGGCAGGTCGCGCATGACCACCGCGCAGATCGCCGCGCCGCGCGCGTGGCCGAGCTTGAGCGCCGAAGCGGCACTCTTGCCCATGAACACCTTTTCGATCGCGACTTCATCCGGCCGATAGATCTCGATCAACTCGCCCAAGCCCTGCAGCAGGCGCTTGAGCCGCTGGGAGAAATCCCCCTCGCCCAGCAGCATCAGCGGCGCGTGGTGCACATGCCGGCTGCGACCGCCCTCGTCGATGTCGATGATGCCGATACCGGTGCGCTGCGAACCCGGATCGATGCCCAGGATGCGGGTCATCGAGCGGCCGGGAATGGGAAGTTGGAAATCGGGAATGGGTAGAGCAGCCTACCGGCATGCTCGATGCTGCCGAGCGATGCAGGATGCGGCGATTTCGATTCCCGATTCTCCATTCCCGATTCCCGGCGCTTAGGCGCCAAGCGCCGCTTGATCGACGTTCGAATACACGTCCTGCACGTCGTCCAGGTCTTCGAGCATGTCCAGTAGCTTGCGGACCTGCACGGCGGTATCGCCGTCCACGGCGATGTCGTTGTCGGCGCGGAAGGTGATTTCGGCGTGCGCCGGTTCGAGCCCGGCGGCGACCAGGGCGTCCCTGACCTGGGCGAAGGCGTCCGGGGCGGTCAGCACATCGATGGCGCCGTCTTCCGGGTACACCACCACATCGTCGGCGCCGGCGTCGATGGCGGCATCGGTGAGGGTGTCTTCATCGATGCCGGCAGCGAAGCTCAGCACGCCCAGGCGCTTGAACATGAAGGCCACCGAGCCCTCGGTGCCCATGTTGCCGCCGCATTTGCTGAAGGCATGGCGCACGTCGGCCACAGTACGCACGCGATTGTCGGTCAGGCAGTCCACGATCACCGCCACGCCGCCAGGCGCGTAGCCCTCGTAGCGCACTTCTTCGTATTCCACCCCTTCCAGCTCGCCGGTGGACTTCTTGATGGCGCGCTCCATCACGTCCTTGGACATGTTCGACGACAGGCCCTTGTCCATGGCGGTCCGCAGACGCGGATTGTTGGACGGGTCGCCGCCGCCGGCGCGGGCGGCCACGCTGATCTCACGGATGATCTTGGTAAACATCTTGCCGCGTTTGGCGTCGGAGGCGTTCTTGCGGCCTTCGATCGAGGGACCTCTACCCATGGGTGGTTCCGGACTGGCTTCAATGACAGGGCGCGGATTTTACCTGATTGCCCGCCCTCACCGGGGCCACGCCATCCGCCGGCGCATGTTCACGCCTGGAAGCGGCCGGTGCGCAGAAAGGCCAGCGCCTGTGCGGCCGCCTCGGGCGAGCGCAACAGGCCGCTGTGGCTCGCCCGCACCACGCAATGGTCGCGCAGCCCGGGCAGGCGAGTCTCGGCCAGCGCCACGGTGCCGTCCGAGCCGCCGTCGAGCGGGGCGAGCCAGCGACCGATCCCACGCGCCACGTTGCCGGCCACCTGACCGATCTCGGCCTGGCCGTCCCAGCGCGCAAAACCCTGTTGCAAGATCGCAGCGCTGCGGCCCATTGCCCATCGCCCGCCACGCTGCGCCAATCCGCGCGCGGCGGCGCTGCCGCACAACGGCGAGCCCAGGCAGACCACGCGACGCACCGGCAGGTCGGGCGCATCCTGCAATGCCTGCAGGGTCATCAGCCCACCCAGGCTGTGACAGATCACCAACTGCACGCGGCTGGCGCGCAGGCGTTCGATCAGATGCGGCACCGCCTGCGCGGGGCCGCCGAGCACGCTGGCGTAACCGAACAGCGCAGGCGCCAGCCCGTTGGCACGCATCCGCCGCGCCAATGGCAGCAGCCAGTGCGCGGTGTTCCAGATGCCATGCACCAGCAGCACGTCGGCGGTCGCGGCGCTCGCCTCCTCGCGCGGACTGCGCCGCGGCGGCGCCGGGCTGATGGGTAATGCGCTGGACACTGAGATGGTTACCGGCAGAGGGCGTCAGCTGCGTGTACGGTGCGCGCTGGACGCCACGGCCAACGCGCAATGGCAACCGGCGGCAGCACTGGTGCGATTAGTCCGCTGCCAGCACCGGCCTGCGCCGCAGGATGTATTCGCGGTCGACGATCTTGCCAACCGGGAAATCGTATTCGCCCACCTTTTCGAAACCGTAGCGGGCGTAGAAGCGTTGCGCGCCGAAATTCTCCGACCACACGCCGATCCACAAGGTGCGTGGACCGTCGCGCTCCAACCATTGCAGTGCGGTTTCGAACAACCGGCTGCCCCAGCCGCTGTTCTGATAGTCCTTCAGCAGATACAACCGCTTCAGCTCCCCATCGCCGGGACGCACTTGGTCATGCGGCAGCCCGCAGGGACCGGCGGCGGCATGGCCGACCAGCAGGTTGTCCATCTCCAGCAGCCAGATCGCGTAATCCGGGTGCGCCAGCACGGTACGCGCCCGCTCCACGGCATAGGTCTCTTCCAGAAAACCGCGCAGGTCCTCTTCCGGATACAGGTGCCCGAAGGTTTCGGTAAAGGTCTGCGCGGCCAGAAGCGACAGCGCTTCGGCATCGTCCGGCGTGGCGCGGCGAATGCGGGTCATGCGGGCCCCTCTGGCAAGTCGACGCGGCAGCTTCTCGCATGCTGCGGCGTTGCTGCAAGTGGGGAATGGGGAATCGGGAATCGGGAATTGTCGAGCGCCCTGCGCGTCGGACACTAGATGCGTCTGCTCGGCTGGTGGTGTGAGCACCCCGAGGTCTTATTGCCATGTGCGCTTGAGTTGCACAAAAAAACGCTGCGTCGCCTGCTTGAGCCTGCGCGCAGTTCCTATGCAAGCACTGAGGTTTTAGGAAAGTCGCAGTGCAAGATTGGTGGGGAGCTACCTACGCACGCGAGCTGCGCGTGCAGCTGTTCGATACGCGCATTGAGTGCAGCGCGGATCGGTCGGCAAAGCCTCGCGCAAGCTGCTCGCTGCGCATGAACGCACGGCCACGCAATGGGCGTGGCCGTGCGTTCGATGGCCGGTCAGACCTGCTTCGGACGCACCTGCACGTGCACTTCGGCGAGCTGGTCGGCAGCGATCGGCGACGGGGCGTCGGTCATCAGATCCTGCGCGCCGGTGGTCTTGGGGAACGGGATGACGTCGCGAATCGACTCGGTACCGGCCATCAGCGCGGCGATGCGGTCGATACCGAAGGCGATGCCGCCGTGCGGCGGTGCGCCATAGTTCAAGGCATCCAGCAGGAAGCCGAACTTGGCGCGCGCCTCTTCGGCGCCGATGCCGAGCAGTTCGAACACGGCGCTCTGCATGTCCGGGCGATGGATACGGATCGAGCCGCCGCCGATTTCATTGCCATTGAGCACCATGTCGTAGCCGCGCGAGACCGCGGTGCGGGCGTTGGCGCGCAGGTCGGCAATATCGTCCACCGCCGGTGCGGTGAAGGGGTGATGCAAGGCGACGTAACGCTGCGCCTCTTCGTCCCATTCGAACATCGGAAAGTCGGTGACCCACAGCGGCGCCCAGCCGTCGGCGATCAGGTCGAATTCCTTGCCGGCCTTCAGGCGCAGCGCGCCCATGAAGTCGGACACCTTGGTGTAGCCGCCGGCACCGAAGAACACGATGTCGCCATTGCCGGCGCCTACATGCTTGAGCAGCGCGGCGAAGGATTCTTCGCTGAAGAACTTGGCGATCGGCGAACTGACCTCGCCGGTCTCCGACAGCTTGATGTAGGCCAGGCCCTTGGCACCGTATTTGGCGGCGTGCGCTGCGTATTCGTCGATCTGCTTGCGCGACAGGCTGGCGCCGCCGGGAATGCGCAGCGCGGCGACGCGGCCATCGGCATCGTTGGCGGCAGCGGTGAACACCGGGAATTGGCTGGCCTTGACCAGCTCGGCCACGTCGACCAGTTCCAGCGCGATGCGCAGGTCCGGCTTGTCCGATCCAAAGCGACGCATCGCCTCGGCCCAGGTCATGCGCGGGAACTGCGCAGCCAGGTCCACGTCCACCACTTCCTTGAAGATGGCGCGGATCATGTCTTCGACGAAATCCTGCACGTCGCGCTCGCGCACGAAGGCGAATTCCATGTCGAGCTGGGTGAATTCCAGCTGGCGGTCGGCGCGTAGCGCTTCATCGCGGAAGCAGCGCGCGATCTGGTAGTAGCGGTCGAAGCCGGCCACCATCAGGATCTGCTTGAACAGCTGCGGGCTCTGCGGCAGCGCGTAGAACTCGCCCGGATGCATGCGCGCCGGCACCAGGAAGTCGCGCGCGCCTTCCGGGGTGGCCTTGGTCAGGATCGGGGTTTCGATGTCCTGGAAGTCGCGCGCATCCAGATGCCGGCGCAGCGCCTGCACCAGCTTGATGCGGGTGCGCTGCATGCGCTGCATCTCCGGCCGGCGCAGATCCAGGTAGCGGTATTTCAGGCGCGTCTCTTCACCCGGATTTTCGTGCGCGTGGAACGGCAGCGGCGCGGCCTTGTTGAGGATGCTGATGCGCGTGGCGATCACTTCCACCTTGCCGCTGCGCAGCTTGTCGTTGACCGCATGACGCGCGCGCACCACACCCTCCACTTGCAACACGTCCTCGTAGCCCAGGCTGGCGGCCACCTTGAACAGCTCTGCGCTGGCGTCGTCGCCGGCCACCGGTTCCACCGTCACCTGCACGATGCCTTCGTGGTCGCGCAGGTCGATGAAGCACACCCCGCCCAGGTTGCGGGCCACGTCGGTCCAGCCGGCGAGAGTGACGGTTTGGCCGATCAAGGTCTGGTCGACCAGGCCGCAGAAGTGGGTACGCATCGAAAGCTCCGCTGAAAACCCGGCGCAGGACAGCGCCGGAAAGCCGGATATTCTGGGGCCGGCGGGCGACAGGAGCAAATGCGCGGGCGCTCATGGGCGCTTAAGTCAGCGCCCGGCTGAATAGGCGCCACGCCCCCTCCTGCACCAAGGACGACACGATGCTGCGCACTGCCCTGCTGCTCTCCTGCTTCGGCCTGATCACCTTGACCGGCGCCTTTGCCAGCCTCACTGCCAGCGCCCAGGAGCGCGGCTGGAACGGCCCCAGCATCACCTGTTCCAGCAACGACAACCGCCGTCGCGAGTGCGATACGCCGTTCCGCGGCCGCGCGGTGCTGGTGGAAAACATCTCTGGCACGCGCTGCATCGAAGGCCGCAACTGGGGCAGCGAGCGCGGCCGGATCTGGGTGGACAACGGCTGTCGCGGCCGTTTCGTCGAAGCCCGCAACGGTGGCGGCTGGGGCGGCGGCAGCGGCCGCGGCGACTTTGGCGGAGTCGCGGGAACGGTGCGCTGCGAGAGCAACGACCAGCGCCAGAAAATCTGCGATACCGGCTGGCGCCGCGCCATGTTGGTGCGCCAACTCTCCAACACGCCCTGCGTGGAAGGCCGCAACTGGCGCCAGGAAGGCGGCCGGATCTGGGTGGACGACGGCTGCCGGGGCGAATTCGCGCAGGCCCGCGGTGGCGGTGGCTGGGACGGCGGTTATGGCGGCCGCGATGACCGCCCCGGCAACGGCTACGCCATCACCTGCGCCAGCGACGACCGGCGCCTGCGTACCTGCGGACGATCGCATCAAGGGGTGGCGGCTGCTGTTGAATCGCGCGACCGGCAGGCCAGTCCGCCGACCGCCGCCGCGGCGCTAAAAACAAACCCCCCTTTCGGGGGGTTTCGCGGAAGCCCTTAGGGATTGCTCCCATCAACCGGCGGTAGGCCTGGAACCAGTGGCGGCATCTGAACACCTAGAGGTGACTACTAGGCTCCGTATATATCCAGATGTGAATACTCTAAAGGGTGCGCCCGGGCTATGCAACATCTGGACGACGTTCGGTTCATGTGCGGAAGCCCCCCCCCCCCCTGTCATTTGGGGACGAAAACATCGCTGTTGGTCAGCATGTG
>NZ_QEYV01000050.1:0-20493 GCF_003992815.1 Xanthomonas sp. DAR33341
GGGGGGGCGAATTCACGGGGATAAGTGCCTGCACTAACAGGGTTGTCCCCAGCAGCAGGCCAGCCGATTCGGTTCCGAGTAGCAGATTGCTACCTAGGGGGGGGGCGATTTCACGAACGCTCTCACGCCTTGTAGGGAATCGGCGGGGGAGACCCCAGCAGCAGCACGCCACCTGTGACCGGCTTCACCTGTGCCTGCGGGTAGACGGCCAGCACCTTCCGGAGCGCCGGCAAGAACTCCTTCTTGAAGTCCTTATCAGGGTCTTTCCCGGCGTACTCCTGGGCAAACTGCTCGCGTAGGGATTTCCAATGCAGGATGACTCCCCGACCCTCGATGCGATGCAAGCGGTGGGCGAGCCAGGCGTAAATATCCAGAGCCAGCGCCGATCCCTTGAGTGCCATCAGGGCGCGATTGTCGAGCGGCACAGCGCTTTCGATCAGCGAGCTGTAATAATCCTCAGACAGCACCATTTTCCCTGGCCACAGCGCACGTTGATTAGCGCCCCTATCGGCGATCCAGGCATCAAATTGCTGCACTGGCTGTCCGTTGTAGGTCCGGCCTTTGAACCCCAACTGCAGCCGGCAAGCGGCAAGAGCGTGCATCTGCTTCCGCAGCGTGGCGTAGCGCCGCCCATCGTTGTCGATACCCATCAGCCGCAGGAATTCGGCCGCGCTGTCACCAATGCGGATTTCACGATCCTTGGTGCGCATTGCATGCGTCGAGACCCATGCCAGCGCTAGCCGCGGCATCACTCCATAGGGAATGGGCTGCAATACCGGGCCGGTACCTTCGTCCAGATAACCAGCCTGTACGTTCACCCATGCCGCGCCGGACTGACGCATAAATTCCCGCCCCTCGACCTTCGCGCGAGGCAACCCGACCTGGCACAGCACCGTGTGTGTAAAGGCCATGTCCTCGCCGGTGGGCTGGCTCGTCGCGATTTTCGAAGCGTGCTCAATCAATGCCGTATCGCGCTTGCTGAGCGGCTTACGGCTGGCTGCAGCCTTGCCACTGCCAGTGGTCTTGCTGACAGCAGCCGCCATCTTCGTGACGCCTGCAGGCAAGCGCAGTAGATCGCCAATCTGCACCGGCCCATCTGTTTTCTTCTTCATTGCATACCCCTCGGTCGAAGACATTGGAGGCGGGTTCTGGTGGGATCCACAGCCTGCCAATGGTGAATATCTTGCAACGCCAAGTCTGCCGGCACTGCAGCGAATTTCGATGGCGAGTTGAGCGCGCTAGACACGATGCCTAGCAGTTGGCCATGGTCATTCGTGACCGGCCCCCCGCTATTGCCGTGTGTGGCTTCACCGTCGATGGACCACACCTGCCGCCTCAGTCCTTGGGTGTGAGATGCACCGTTGTAGTCAAAGAGGCCGAACCGCCCTGCCCTGCCCTCGGCGGCCCACCATGCGCGCCCACGGGGATTACCTGTGATCAATACGCGCTCGCCGGCTCGCTGTGCGGCTGTGCGTGCCAATGACAGAGGCGCGGGGGTGTCTGACTGTGTGAGCCGCAGGACAGCGGCGTCATGGTGCGGGGCGATCGCTTCCAGCTCGGCTCGAGCACGGCGGCCATCCCGAAACCGTACCGTGAAGGCTGCGCCCTGGATGTTGACGACATGAGCGGCCGTCAGGATGCGGCCATTCTGGATGACCGCGCCTGCCCCGGCCTCGTAGTACTCGCCCGCGAAGGCATTCCGCTGCACGTCGGCCGAGCCGTAGGAAAGCCGATGCACCAAGCGCCGGAACCACGTCGGGCGCTGCCCTGGTAGGGCATACAACGACGGCCCGGAAGCTGCCGACTCTTGGACGCCGATGATGACGGTGCTGGCCAACACGCGATCTGTGGTGCTGGCCTGAGCAACGACACTCGATGCTGTCAGGCATATGGCGAAGATAGCCGAGCGGATCACGGCTGCTCCTCGCGCTGCTGCTGCGCCTGGTGCCACATGCTGGTGATTTCGCTGCGCGTCGCGAGTTCGATCGACAAAGCCCACACACCTGTCGCCGTCAACGCAAGCCCGCATGTAAAAACTGCCAGTGCCCAACTCCACCGGATGCGGTTCATGGGGACGGCTCCACGCAGCCAACGTCTACCCGAAAGACATTTGCTCCTGTCTCCGCGAGAACAGCCGCGTTTTGCAGGTTCGCCCGGTAGGCAGCGGCGGCACTGGTCAATAGACCCAAACCGGCAAGGGACAGCACAACGCCCGCCACAAGCACTGTGGCGGGACGAACGAGTAAGAACGTCTCCTTCCTGCTCATAGTGTTATCGCCTCACTGGTGCGGGTTATCGGTTGGCGTGCCGCTTTTCGTATTCATCGAAGGCCAGACGCAGCAGCTCGTTTAATTTCAAGTCGTGGTCAGCAGCAAACATCCGGAAGCGTCGGCGCAGTTCAGCCGTGACCCGGAAATTCAGTGGCACGTTATTGGGCTCGTCGGCCTCGGGCCGGGCACGTTCAGCACGAGTGGGCATATCCATCACAGGGGCAGCGGCTCCTTTGGTGGCAACTAGTCCGGACAGGTCAGCAGTCTTCTTAGCCATTAGACAACCTCTTTTTTGCGTGCTTTTTTGCCTTCGTTCATGCGTGCTTGCACGAAAGCAGATAGTTGGGTGATTTCCTCGGCGCTCCGGCACTTGGCGTCCGCTTCCTGCACCGTTCGGCCATCAACCATGGATGACGCGTAATCGACTCGGTCGTGGATGATTGCGGGGGCGACCGCGCCATGCGTGGATAGGGCGGCGATTGCCTGCACCGTCAGGCGTGCATTGGGCTTGGCCTGAGTAAGGGCAAAGGCGAACTGCCGCCCGGCCTCTTGGGCGATGTCCACCGTGCTGCCAACGGCGCGTAGATCATGCGGACTTGGGCGCGTGGGGATCAGCACGAAGTCGGCCAGACGCACCACGTCACGGATGGCAGCGGTGATGGCAGGCGGCGTATCGATTACCGCGAGCTTGAATCCGGCCTTGGCCAGAGCTTCCAGCTTGGCGGGCAATTCGGCCAGCTTGGTTTCGGCCAACGCCGGCGTATCTGCTTCCCTGGAATTCCACCAGGCCGATAGCGACCCTTGGGGGTCGGTATCGATCAGCACGACCGGGCCAAGTCCATTTAGCTCAGCTGACACAGCCAAATGCGCTGCGAGTGTGGTTTTCCCAGCCCCACCTTTCTGGCTTGCTAGTACTAGGATTTTCATAGGTCCTCGTTTGTTGTGCTTGGACGAACAAACGATAGCACGAAAGGCGTAAAGCACGCAAGCACGCTATATCATTTCTTCGGTAGCCGCCTTTTCGCAATGAGAGGACCATACGCGCTTGACCTGGCTGGCACTGCATTGCGCCATAGCCGCAGTCTCGGCGATGGTGTGGCCGCTCCTGCGAAGGGCGACGATCCGCTGATGGGTCTTCGTGTCCGGCTTGCGCCCGGCGTACTTCTGCGCCGCCTTCGCCAGCTCGATACCCTGGCGTTGCCGCTCCCTGCGTTCCTCGTAGTCGTCACGGGCCATCTGCAGGGCGAGCCGCAACAGCATCTCCTGCACCGATTGCAGTACGACCTTGGCAATGCCCGTCGCCTCTGCGGCAAGCTCTGACAGGTCAACGACACCCGGCACAGCAAGTCGAGCGCCGCGCTGGCGAATGGTGGCCACCAGCTGCTCCGCTTCGGCAAGAGGCAGACGGGAAATGCGGTCTATCCTCTCGGCAATGACCACCTCGCCCGCTTGGAGGTCTTCAACCATGCGGCGCAACTCGGGCCGGTCCGGGCGAGCGCCTGACGCCTTTTCCCGGTAAACGCCAGCAACGTAGTAGCCAGCGGCGCGGGCGTCCTCGATTACGCGCTCCTGACGGCGAAGGTCCTGTTCATCTGTGCTGACCCTGAGATAGACGCGAGCGATGCGGGGAGCGTTCATGGCTCGCCTGCCTTCTCGTCGTCGGGCAGGACTTCGAAAGAACCATCCGGCCGCACCCGCACAAGCCGGCCGGCTTCGTCGTAGCCCGTCGCACCTGGCTGGCGGCCTAGCTCGGCCATTGCCCTGACAACCTCAGTCGGCGGATTGACGAAATCGCGGGTGAGTTCATCGGTCTCCCAATCAGGAATTATCGACCTCTCTCTCTGGGGAACGTCTTGCGGCATGTGCGGCCTCTTTGGTTTTTTGATGTATACCCTAATGGCCCACCTTAAATGATGGTGGCTCAATATTCAACCGGCAACCCTATTTAGCCACTCATCAATGAACCATGCAAATGAGCTAGGCGAGTGACCTCCCCCCGCTTCCAGATGCACGCACCGTCCAGGCGGCGCAGGCTGTCAAAATGAAAGAAAGCACGCATGCACGATTTCGCTTGATGAGCGCTGCGTCGAATGTTATATTTTCGTATAACCTGAATGGAGGTGCGCAATGCACACGACAAATCTGCGCAAGGTTGGCGGTTCGGTCATGCTCGCGGTTCCGCCTGCGCTGCTCGATGTGCTGCACATCGGGGCAGGGGCAAAAGTGGGCTTGGCTGTCGATAACGGCCGCTTGGTAGTCGAGCCACATGCGCGCCCGCGCTACACCCTCGCCGACCTGCTCGCCCAATGCGATGCGTCAGCCGAGCTGGCTTCCGAAGATCGGGAATGGCTTGACGCCAAGCCTGTTGGCGGCGAGCTGCTGTGATGGAGCGGGGTGATATCTATCTTGTGTCTCTCGATCCTACTTCCGGCCATGAGCAACAGGGCACTCGCCCGGTCCTGATTGTGTCGCCGGGACCGTTCAACCGCCTTACCAAAACACCCGTGGTGCTACCGATCACCACGGGTGGCAATTTCGCCCGTACGGCAGGTTTCACGGTATCCCTCACGGGGGGAGGCACCAAAACGACCGGAGTCGTGCGCTGCGATCAACCGCGCGCCCTGGACATTGGATCGCGTAACGGCCGCAAGCTGGAAAGCGTCTCAGCAGCGATCACCGATGAGGTGATGGCTAAGCTGGCGACCATACTTGAATAAATCACGAAAGCACGAAAGCACGCATATTGTTTTTGCGCATTAAAAAGCCCTGGCATTGCGCTGCCAGGGCTTCTGCTTTCCATCACGATCACATGCCGTAGTCGTTGACGTGGCTGACCTGGTAGGAGCCATCCCGATCACGGCTGACGGCAATTTCATCGCCGGCCTCAAGATCAAGGTCGGGGTCAGCTGCTACCGCCGCCCTGGTGCCGTCCTCGGCTTCCACGATGTAATAGGCCTGGCCGTCGCGGTCCTCGATGGCGGCAATAGAACCCTCAATCTCCGCACCGTTGCCCAGCTCGGGCACCTGGTCTTGCGGCGAGTAGAGATAGGCGGCTCGTTCGGTGCGGCCGGCATCGTCAACCTGCTCACCGGCTGGCAATGTCGCCTCGGCCATTTCCTCCATGTTCCGCGCCTGGTCGGCCTCGATCTGCGCGGCAATCTCGTTCTGATATCGCTCCAGGGCCTCCGCATACGCCTGCTGATACTCGGGCAGCTCGGTAATTTCCTTCGGCGGCTCCAGCTCGCGCACCCGCTCTAACACCGGCTCACGCTCGTCCACTACTGCACTGCTGGCCAGGTCGGCGGATGCGTCCACCTCTGCATCGTCGCTGGCCTTTGCCTCCGTACCGGTCTTTGCTTCCGCCGTCGCTTCATCCAATCGCTTGAGGAAGTCGGTCACATTGCCATCAGGGAACATCCGGTCTGCGTTTGGCTCGCCTTTCGGCTCCGTCCCGCGCTCCTGCTCGGCACGCTGCAGCTCCTTGGCCAGCGTGTCGCGGGCATGCCGTAGTGCTTCTGCGATCTTCTCGCGCTCCACCGGGTCTTGCTCATTTCTGAGCCAGCTTTCCAACCGAGCGCACCGCTCAGCGGCAATTCTCACTTTGTCATCGTCGTTGTAAAACATGGCGTCTCCTGATCGATATGGTCCGGGCTACAAGCCGTGATCCTGCTCGGCATCCCGGTCGCGGTTTAGATCCTTCCTGATTTCACTGAGCGGCTTCCCTGCCCTCAGGTCTTGCTCGATTTTGGCCCGCGTCTCGCGCATGAATCCTTCGCGTGCCTCTGGCTGTAACCGCTCGGCGGCGAACGCCTGGGCGGCACGATCCAGGGCGATGGCTTTGGCCAACTCTGGATGGTTCTTTGCAGCGGCGGCCTGTGCTTTGCCATCGCCATCGCGAACGGCCTGATATGCCTCCTGCAGGGCCTCGCCGGGCTGCTGGGATCGGGGAGGAACAACGTGGCCACCTTGTGCGGCCTCAACCCTGGCGGCGGCGTGTGCGGCTTTCAGATGTTCATAGCGGGCCTGCATCGCCTTCTCTGAGAATTGAACGTCGATCCCGCGCATGACAGCGACCTCAATGGCCTGCATCTTGAAGCTGGCGCTTCCCTTGATATCGAGCTCCTTGCCGAACTTCTGGACGCCCAATCGCAAGGCCGCCTCGATCTCGTCATGGCCACTATCTTTCTTGGCGAACTGCACCTTGCTGCCACGGTCGGTGAACGCCTTCTGGCCATCCATGTAGTAATCGACCGTGCCGGCACGTGTATCGGCCTCCCACGTCATGCGCAGGGCTGCTGCTGGCCTGTCCCGCTCAAGCGTGGAGCGGGTGGCCATTGGATCTGCTGCAGGACGCTTTGCGCGCTCGGCCTCAGGCCTGCCGCTGTCCGCATGCGCTCCAAGCTCAGGCGCACTCTGAAGGCCCTGCTGGGTGGCGTTCCGTTGCTCTTGGTAGGCAAGCCCTCGTAGCTGGCTCTCGGCGGCCTTGTTGCCCTGCGCCGCCTGCACCACCAGCCACGTGCGGTAGTCCATCGCTCTGTTGGCCGCCTGGCGCTGTTCCGCCAGCTGCGCCCGCAATTGCTCACGCGCCTGGACAGCTTCGGCGGCGGCGATGCTCCGGGCGACCTGTCGAAGCGCCGGCGACATGTCGGCCTGCCGGATTTCCTCACGCTTGGCGCGGGCCTCCGTCGCCAATGCCTTGAACCGCAACTTGGCTTGCTGGCTCTCGGTACGGCGCTGATCGCTGCGCACACGGTAGAAATCGGATTTGTAGAGGGTGAACCGGGCCTTGAGTTCGGCGCGCTCCCTCGCTCGTTCCTCGCGCTGCTGCTGACGCTTGTCCGGGTCACGCTTCCATTCGCGCTTGGGCTCACGATGGCGGTCATAGCGCTGCTCGACCTTGGCCACGTCACGGACGTAGGCCGCAGGCGGTTGCCAGTCGCCTAACTTTGCCTCTGTAGCTGCCCGCTGCGCCTTGCCGGCGAACTGCTTTCGGAACACGTCAGACGCCTTCGCGTGAACGTCTTTGCCGTCCTGCGACCTGGCACGCACGCTATACCCGCCGCGCTCGCCCTTCTGTAGCTCTAGGCCATGCTTCGCCAGCGCAGAATGCACGTCCTGCCACGTTGCACCCTCGCGCTTCATCACCGCATCCAGGGCCTTGGCCGGCGCTCCCTTAGCGTAGGTCTGCAAGCTCTCGGCGTCGCCGAACTGTTCCATCTTGCCGGCCTTGCCCGCGCCTGCCTCGCCGCGCTCGGCGCGCCGGTTATCGTTGGCCTCGCGCCGCTTCTCCCGCTCTTCGCGAGGCACCGGGACGGCCATGCGTGCATCGGCGTCCCACCGATAAAGACCGTTACTGTGCGCCCATCCCTGCTTGGCTTCGATCTCCCGGCAGCACTTGTCCAATGTCTTGTGCATCCAATCAGGCGTGTGGGACCGATACGTCTCCGGGTGCACCTTGTTGGCCATTACATGGACATGGAAATTATCGGTGTCCTCGTGACTGACGGCGAGCCATTGATGATCCTTCCAACCCAGCGCTTCAAGGGTATGGGTAACGGCCTCGTGCCACTGCTCTTTGCTCGGCTGTTCGCCTTCCTGCCACGACAGAATGTAGTGCTCCACCGGGTCTTTCACGCGCGGGTTTTCAGAGGCAACAGCCCACATTTCTTGAGCGGCCGTTTCGGCAGAAAGCAGCGCAGGCGACAGGAACACTTCACCTCGCTCCAGCACCTCGCCGGTCTCCGGATTGATGGCCTCGGACAGGTAGGATTTCAGCTTACGAAAGCTGCTCTTTCCTGACGGACGACGCGGCGGAACCGGGGCAAGCACGTCACGCCCCTATGCGCTTAATGGCACCGACGATGGCACGCAATGCCTCGGCGGTTTCGTCACTGTACGCACCTAGGCTGTCGTTATGTGCCTTCTTGAAGAGACCACCAAGCCGCCGCAGCTCGTTGATGGTTTGCTGGTCCGCAATGCTATGAACTCTCTGCCCAGCACCACGGGCGCGAAGGTAATCAGACACGCTACGCCCGGCCTGTTGCGCACGCTCAGTGATCGTGGCCTTCTCATCAGGCGTGACGCGCAACAGGATGCGCTCGGTTCGGTTATCTGTCCCCTTTGCAAACGTCATCGCGCATTGCTCCTGCTTGTGGCGGCGTCCCGCCGCTGGGGTCTCGGGGGCTGTGCCCCTGAGCAAGTCGTGTAGGTCCACTCTGAGTAGCCGAAGGCGGATTAGAGGGGGCCGGTGGACGGACGAAACCTGCGTAGCTGGTTTTGTACGTACAACACGCGACTTGTCTGCCGCATTTGACTTCCGTCGTGGCTAAGACGGTATCATGTGACGGGCGAGAGTTGCAAACGTCAAAAGCACTTCGCTACACTGCGAGGCAACACCGATGCAAAAGCGAGGATGATAGGATGCCAACACAAGCGGACGTTCAACGAATCAAGGATGCAATGAAATCTCTGCCAGAGGTCACGGCAGAAGAACGAAATCTGAATAATCAGGAAGCGGTCACCCAGATGATGGAAGAAATCACTGGGTTACGTGCGAAGGGGTACACCTGGGAAAAAATCGCAGAGGTCATTAGCGATCACGGAATTGCCATCAAGGCGTCAACGCTCAAGAGCTATGCACGACGCGCCGAGACGGCAACGACGAAGCCAAAGCGGCGAAGTGTGAAGAAGCCGACACAGGTTTCACAAGCCGAACCGGGTGCAACAAAAGGGCAAACGCCTGAAAAGCGGAGCGACACAAAAAAGGCAACAGCGGCGGTAAAACAGTCATCTACGGCGGACGCTCGATTCACCGCACGAGAGGACTCCAATGACATCTAAACGGGCAGACAAAATGAACGGAAAAATCTATCTGGTTGGAGGTAGCAAGGGTGGCGTCGGTAAGAGCATGGTCACGATGGCGCTGCTGGATCATCTGCGAGCGCAATCTGCACCGGTTCTGCTGATCGAGTCGGACACGTCTAATCCGGACGTGTGGAAAGCCTATCGCGATGAAGTCGATGCACATCTGCTCAACCTCGATGAGGCAAATGGCTGGATCGAACTGGTAAATGTCCTCGACGCAAACAAGGATCATGTCGCGGTGATCAACACAGCGGCTCGCAATAATCAGGGCGTGAGCCGGTACGGCGATACGCTTGCATCGACCCTAGGCGAGCTTGGACGCAATCTCGTTACACTGTGGGTGGTCAATCGCCAGCGGGACAGCCTGGAACTGCTGAAAGAGTACATGGATGCAATTCCAGACTCTCAAGTCCACGTCGTTCGGAATGGCTATTTCGGAGAGGAAGAGGCTTTCGAGCTATACAACGGATCGAAGATTAGGGATGCCGTAGAGGCAAAGGGTGGAAAATCGCTGACCTTCCCCAACCTGGCGGATCGCGTCTCGGACGACATTTACACCAAACGCCTGAGCCTGGCGAAGGCAGCCAAGGAACTACCGATTGGGAATCGGGCGGAACTGCGTCGGTGGCTGACATTGACAAGCGGGGTGTTCGGCGAGGTTGTGTCATGAGCGCCGATCCGGCAGGCACCGCGCAGGATGCGCGGTTGAACCTGGGCGATGCATTCCGGACAGCGACGGGACAGAACCTTTCGGAAGCCGGCGAGGCAGGGCTGCGACGCTTCGCCGATGTGGCCGGAGTCAGCAGTAACGATGCCATCTGGCTCATTCTCTTCGGGTTTGAACAGTATCGGAATCTGTACGCGGATATTCCCCGGCAGGTCGCTGAGGCAGCTGCGCTGACGATGCGGGAACAGGCGGCGGCCCTGGAAGCGCACGGAGAGCGAGGCCAAGAAGCCATGAAAACGGCGCTGGCCGAGAAAGCCAGCGAGATGCACAAGGCGCTCATTTCCCAACTGATCACCGAACTGAAAAGCGGAACGGCCCGCAAGGTCATTGAGGAACAGGCTCGCGAGGCGATGCAAGGCCCGGTGCTGGATGCGGCGGGGAAGTTGGAGCGGCTGAGCAATACCGCGTCAATAGCGATGGATCGCTACGAGCGCGCTCATCGAGGCATCAATCAATGGCTGACCATCGGCCTGAGCGGCGTCGTCGGTGGTCTCATGGGCGGGCTTATGACCGCCCTGCTGCTGCGCTGATCCTTCCACAACAGACTAAACGGGCACTGTATGGGCACGATCCTCTTTGTAATCATCCTGAACGCAATTCCGCTGGTCTACCTCCTGGCCAAGCTGGCGCGGAATCCTCCTCTCTCCAAACCGGCGATGGCGGCATTGGCCATTGGCTGTGCGGGCGGTGGCCTGACCCTGCTCGCATGTGTGATGCAGTCGGACCCGCTGGTCTTCTCGGGCCTGGGCATCAGCTACGGTACGGCGCTGCTGGTGTTCCTCTACCTCAAGGCGCAATCCGATCCTGCTGCCGCAGCGGCGGCAGGGAACGTGCTGCGCGGGTCGCGGGTGGAGGCCGGTGGCAAGGGCCGTAAGGGGCAGGCCGGCGCAATCGAGATTGCCGGCGTGGAAATCCCTCGGCAGCTCGAAGCGCAACATTTCCTCTTCACCGGCACCACGGGCACCGGCAAGACCCAAGCCATCAACTCGATGCTGCGCACGATCCGATCACGTGGCCAGCGCGCCGTGATCGCCGATCCAGGCGGCGGGTTCTATTCCCGTTTCGGCCGAACCGGTGATGTGTTGTTCAATCCATTTGACGGGCGCACCGTCGATTGGTCGCCATTCGCCGATATCGAAAACGACTATGACTGCGAGCGGATCGCCAAGGCCATCGTGCCCGATGGCGTCGGCGACGGGATGCAGTGGCACCACTATTCCCAGAGCTTCGTCGCGGCCGTTCTGCGATCGATGCATGCCAAGGGGGAACGCTCGATCAAGCGGCTGCTGTACTGGCTGACCACCGCCGAGCCCAAGGAGCTGGCCGACATGCTCGCCGGCACACCTGCGGCCGCACTCTGCGCGAAGGGCAACGAACGCATGCTGGCCAGCACGCGGGCAATCCTGAGCTCGTATGTCGGCGTGTTCCCCTACCTGGCCGACGAAGGCACGTTTTCGGTGCGGGAATGGACACGCAACGCCATGGGTGAAGGCTGGCTGTTCGTGACCTACCGTGATGATCAGATGGGCATGCTGCGCGGCCTGGTGGCCACCATGCTCGAACTGGCCATTGTCGAAGGGCTCTCGCTCTCTGAGGACCAGGACCGGGGATTGTGGTTTGTGATGGATGAGGTGGACTCCCTCGGCAAGGTCACGTCGCTGCGAGCCGGCCTCACCAAACTCCGCAAGTACGGTGGCCGCTGCATCCTCGGCCTGCAGACAGTGGCCCAGCTACGCACGACCTATGGCCGCGATGAGGCCCAAACCCTCCTGGCCAACTGCTCCACGAAGCTGGTCTTGCGTGCCGGCGACGCCGAAACGGCCAGGACGATGGAAGATGAATTAGGTCAACAGGAGATTGAACGGACCACGCTCAGTGATTCCACCTCTAAGGGCGAGTTCTTCAAGGGCTCGACCTCGGCCAGCCAGCAATACACTCGCCAGTCGGCCGTCATGGCCAGCGAAATCATGGGTCTGCTGGATTTGCACGGCTACCTGAAAATGCCAGGTGAGACGATCCACCGGGTTGCCCTGGATTACGTAGGCATGCCGGAGGTTCAACCGACCTTCCAGCGTCCGCAGCAGGTCGCATAGTGATAGCCTATGCGTCGGCTGGTTGGGTGGTTCGTTGCGTTATGCCCGTTTCGTAGCGGGCTGCTCAACCAGCCCTCCAACGCCCTGTACAGCATTAGCCCGCCTTTTCGCCAAGGCGGGTTTTTTTCTGTCCCGACGATACAAAAAGGCATGTTTTGACGTGTCGATATATAGAAATTTGAAATCCGTTCAGACGCCTTGATAATAAGGAGTGCAAGATAACTACTCCACACAAAACGGGTAGTTTATGGACACTTTCATCATTCTTCTAAGCATAACGGCACTTGCACCGATCTTCGTTTCTGTGCGTTTGCTGATCGTCACCCGCAAGCGCTTTGGCGATGAGTATTTCGCAGCCGCCGCTGTCGCCGCCGTTGAGGCCGTCATGATTTTTAGCTGGGCGGCTATGTTCTTCGGATTTCTCAGCGGGGCCTATTTGTCGCCGATCACCTGGGCTGCTGTCTTAGCCTACGGTTGGGCGGTGAAATGGACGCTCGCTGCAGCTGGCCCATACATCACCGGCTCCCCCTATTTCTATCGTGTCAACAAGCGGATTTACCGGGGTCAAAACCCGCAATTGCGCCACCAGCGCGACTTTTTCAATAACGACTATCAGGAGTTCGAAGCATGAAAACCCTCAAGCTCAGTGCATTGGCCCTGTCTTCGGCCCTGACGGTTAGCCTGGCCATCGCACCAATGTCCGCATCGGCTACCGGTATTCCGGTGGTCGATCTGGCTGGCCTGGCACAAGCCATTTCGCAATACCAGCAGTTGGTCGCCCAGCTGGAAAACATGCAGTCCCAACTCAAGCAGGCGAAAGACCAATACGCCTCAATGACCGGTACCCGTGGCATGGAAAACCTGTTGAAGGGTGAAAACCGCAACGTGATCCCGACCAATTGGCAAGAGACCTTGGCGCAGATGCAGGGTGGCGACATTTCTGGATTGGCGCAATCGATCAAGGCGAACGCCCGCAAGGTTGATACCGCCACGCTCGACCAGCTCACCCCCGAACTGCGCTCGATGACCGAACAGCTGGCCAACACCGCTGCCAGCCAGCAAGCCAGCGCCGGGGAGACCTACGACAACGCTTCGCAGCGGTTCACCCGCCTACAAGGGTTGATGGACGCCATTCCGCAGGCCCAGGACATGAAGGCAATTGCCGATCTGCAAGCGCGGATCCAAGTCGAGCAAACCATGCTGCAGAACGAAAGCATCAAGCTGCAGGCACTTGCCCAAGCCAGTGCTGCCCAACGGCAGATTGAGGCAAGACAGGCCGCTGAGGCGGGCCTTATCAAGCCGAGTGCACCCCAGACGTGGAGGTCCGTTGTCCGATGAAAAAGATTATCACCATCGTGCTCTTTGCCGCTTTGGGCGGATGCTCTCAAGAACCCGAGCGCTCTTTCGAGTACTACTCTCAGCATCGGGATGAGGCCGAAATCAAAGCCAAGGCGTGCAGTGAAATGCCAGAAGCTCAGTCGGCAGCTGACGGCAATTGCACACGTGCTCGGAAAGCCATTTTCGTGGCTCGCCCGAGTGAACCGCAGAAATGGCACTCTGTCGTGAGATAAATATATGGCCACCAGCCAACTAACTGTTTTCAGCTATATTTTTAGCGAGTTTGAAACCGTACTGAACTCGTATATTTCCCAGAAGTCTGCCGATATTATTCAGACTATAAGCCCTGTCGCTTGGACGATGCTCGCCATATATTTCGTTTTATGGGGCATCTCCAATCTAAGAGGGCTTATTGATGAACCGATTACAGACGGTTTAATGCGGCTTATTAAGCTATCTATCATATTCGGCATTGCACTGAACGTCGGGAGATATCAGGGAAACGTCGTTGATTTTTTCATGAAGACCCCTGACGCCCTTTCAAACTCATTGGTATTCGGAAACACCACGGCCGAATCCGGAGAGAACTCTACTTTTAAGACGCTGGACAACCTTCTAAATAAGACCATCGACGTTGCAAATAAAGCGTATAACAGAATGAGCGTGCTTTCTCCTGGCCAAAGTGTCGGATTGGCAATCTCGGCAAATCTTATAATGTTTTTTGGGCTTCTCTTTACAATCGTCGCCGGAATAATGATTGTGATTGCGAAGGTCTCTATGTCTTTGATGCTAGCAATCGGCCCGCTCTTTATCTTGATGGCCATGTATAAGGCGACACAGACGTTTTTTGACAAATGGCTTTCCTATGTCATCACAGCAATGCTGACCCTGGTGATGGTGCTGGCAGTCTGCTCGCTGTTCTTCGGAATGGTAGACCAAGCGCTTGGGCAAGCTGCCAACGTGATCGACACAAGCCCCTTTGAAGCAGTGGCCACAATTGCGGTCATGGGTGTTGCATGCACCATCTTGTTGTTCAGCGCGGCTGGCATCGCTTCGCAGCTCGGCGGCGGTATCTCTCTACCTGTCTCGCAGGCTGCCCGATCCCTATCGGGTGTGGGCATGGCCGATTCCGTGAAGGATGCAGCCGTCCGCAGGGGATCGAGCAAATTGGTTGATGTAGCGGCGGCAAAGATGACCGGCGGTGCTTCGGCGGCGATCTCCGCAGCACGTGGCGTGGGTACGCTGTACCGCAGTAGCAACGCCATTCAGCGCGGATAAGCTCGGGTTCGGTCTTCGGGGCCGGTCGGTAGTATCAGGGTTCCTCCTCTCCCTGGTGCCATCGACCGGCCCTTCTGTTGGGGTGGGTAATAGACGGCGAGCCAAATCAAATGGCCCAATTTCAGCCTCGGCGTTGCCTGGCGGCCATCGCTAAGCCAACCCGCAACCACCCTAGCGCCCGCTTCTAAGCGGACCCTAGAGCGCCATACAGGCGGTATTTCCGTCTATTACCCACCCGGCGAGCGCTGCTGTGTGTATTGCGCAATACATTGCCTTTGCGAGGTCGTAGCACCGCTCTGCGCGGTTTCGGGGTTCGGGGAGCAATGGAACAGGGAAGTCAGTTAAGCCGGTATCAATGAAATGTCGGAGCGCTGGTAGCACAGCAATGCTTGTACTTCCGCCCACTGCCACATGGGCACTGATCATTTCTCCCAATCTTAGGACCTTGTCTGCGTAAAGGCCCTTGGGTTGCCAATTGGCGATGTGAGGCAAAGTAGCGATAGATGTGCGTCAGTCCGGCAATCAGGGACTGAAGCAACTCATCGCGTTTGTCCGGCGCAATCTCTGGCGGGCGCATGGCGGGATCAGGATCATGTTCATGGGTCAAGATCATGATTGGCAGCATGGGCCCGCCAAATTCTTCGCTGCCGATCAACTCTTGCCAACTATTGGGCCGTAATTGAATGCCGCGCATGAAACCAGAGGGTCGGCAGGGATTCGTGTAAAACACAGCCAAAAGTGAGCTAACTCCCTGTCAACTAAGGATTTCTCACGACGCACTGCCGACCCTCAGATCGGGCACCTGGTCGTCGGCAGCGCCGCCGGTGGAGTTGGCGACACGATCGCGGACCTGGTGAGCTTGATCTGTGACCAAGACAGTTTTCAGCGTGCCGGCCAGGGCGTTGGCGACATGCCTCGGCCTGGCCAGCCGCCGGGCTGTCGCCAATCCTTGGTCCCCGACCCTTCGGAAAACGGCGTGCTGGACGGGGCGCGGTTTTGCTTTTGCAAGCGGAGCGCGCAGGGGCGAGGATTAGGGCCGACTGGCGACGGCACGCGGCATCGGTGCGCAGCACCCCAAGCCGGTGACCGCTTGCGGTCACGCCCCCGGTCTGGATTGGATCAGAGGCCAGCCACTGCACCGGTTTCGCATGTTCTGCGACATCGGCATGGGTAATCTGTCCCATGGGCAACCGCAAACGACCACGACTTGATCCCTGGCTATTCGGCCCACCTGGCGTGTGCGATGCGTGCGGGAGCCCGTGCGGGACAATGGATCAAGCAGGAATTGTCTGCTACGTGTGCTTGGCCGGCGTGTTCATCCAGCGCGGATTCTGGCAATTTGCTCGCTGCCCGAACTGCAAGGGCGCAGACCCGTTTTGCACGGATTGCGGCGGCCGGGCCTACGTCGCGACACCGCGCGAGGACATCGACATGAGCGAGCTAAAAAGCGCATGGGCGGCAGCGGTCGCGCGTTACAGTGCATTCGGGGAAGAGTTGCCCGCGCCGATTGCAGACATGAAACGCTTTCTCTGACGCCGGCACGGGTTTAGCTGCTCTTAGGTGCCATTTGTGATCAGGTCGATTCCTTCCTCAATTCCGTCTGCTACGGCATTCCCAGCCATATCACCACGGCTGCGCATAGAAGCTGTCAGCGCGGCGGCATGTTCTCTTATCAGTGTTATCAGCAGAGTGGAGTCATCAGATGCCATCGTCAGTACCCTGAGGGTTGTTTCTATCGCCGAGATGCGCCCAAGAAGTTCCAAATGTGCCCTGCGTTCAGCGTCGTTCAATGTGTCTGCTCCTAAGCGGTGAGGTTCGTGACGTGCAAGCACGCGGCGATTGCCGCATCCCTGGTTGCCTCATAGGCAACCAGATCGCAGCGGTCAGGGTGAAGCAGCTGCATCAACTTCTCGTAGGCTGCTAAGCGCTGGACATCGGTCAGCGCTTCTAGCCGCGCTGCAAGGTCGAGCAAATCCACGGTGGGCGCGAAGAGGTCGCAAGGATCGGCATTTCTCTGTCGTTGTTGCGCCGTCCGTTGGGCGGCGCGGTCGGCAGCAACGTTTGCCAGTCGATCCACGTCAGTGGTCCACGGGCCGTGCGGCGCGTAATCGAGCTGCGCATCGTCAGTCATGCCTTGCATGTAGTCGTAGTGCGCCTCGTTGCACTCGTCGTCGAGCATTTCTGCCAGCGCGGCCCATTCGTCCGGGGTGAACTCTGGCATGTGCCGCAGGACCAATTCACGGTAGGAGCCAAGGATCTGGGAGAGCCGCTCGTGCGCAAAGCGATGCCCCTGGAACAGGGCTGCATCGCCACGCGACAGCGTGACGTTGAGCGCGTAGGTCTCGTGCGGATCTGCCCGCGCGGGGCACACATCTGCGCTGCTGTCTTGGCCGAGCGCCGCTGGCGCATTAAAGCGGGCGATTGACGCCGGCACTGTTTCATCCGGTGCTGGCTGTAGCCGGTGGCCACGGGCGCAATCAGGGCGTGCAGGCGCTGCCATGCGCCTACGTACTCGGGTCCCGTGTCCTCGCCGCTGAACTCAGCCAGCAGCACGTGCTGCAGATCCGCGCTGAAGGTGCGCAGCCGGGCTTCGTGCTGCTCGACCAGGCCGGCGAGAAAATCGCGCTCGGCGGTCACCTGGTCAAGCGTCTCGCGCTCGCTCATGCGCCGTCACCCACGGTGCGGGCGGTCTTGCGGGTGCGCGGCAGGCCGGGCAATTTCAGCTGCGCCCGGTCGCTGGGCAGGATCTTGGTGGCCACCGCCGCTGCGCCAGCCGGCTTCCTGGCCGGCGTGCGCTTGGCGGGTTTGCCCTCGCGCTGGAGCTTGGCCAACTCTTTCAACGCGGCTGGCCGCCCCCGGCGGTAGACCTTGGGCGCGCGCACGTAATTGGCCGGCAGCACCTCCAACACCGTCACCCCGAGCGCCAGCAGCTGGGTGGCGGCGGTGTCGAGCGAGGCAAACACGCGTGGCTCGCCACGCTGGCCGGTCAGTTGCTTTTCGGTTTGGCCCACGCGCACCATGACCGCGTAGCCGCCGACCTGGCCGACCAGCTGCACGGTGCGCAGCGCCCCGGCACTGGCGAGGGCGGCGAGGGTGGCGATGGAAATGGGGGATGGCATGATCGACCTGTCAAACCTCGATGTTTGATGGTCAATCATTTGAACCTGACGTGCAAGCCCTAGTGCGGCGAGGTCGGCTGCGCACATAACGCGAAATTCCACGCAGTCACCCATTGGTTCGTAGGGGCTTGCGGCCGCCTCTGCGGCCAAGCTGATACGACGGGGTAATCCCCCCACTTCTAGCGGTCGCCAGAAGTGGAGCTAAGCGGCCATCGCCAACTTCATGGCAGGCGTGATGCCGCCGAGCGCCATATTCGGGCGCTCGTGGTTGTACGTCCATAGCCAGCGGGTGGCTTTGTCCTGCACCTGGTCGATGGTGTCGAACAGGGTGCGGGCGAGCCAGGCGTAGCGGATGGTGCGGTTGTAGCGTTCAACGTAGGCGTTCTGCTGTGGCTTGCCCGGCTGGATGTGCTCGACCCGGATGCCAAGCCGCTGTGCCCAGGACAGCAACGCGCCACTGATGTATTCAGGGCCGTTGTCGCAGCGGATCACGGCGGGCTTGCCGCGCCACTCGATGATCTGCTCCAGCGATCGGATCACCCGGGCTGACGGCAGCGACAGATCCACCTCGATCCCCAGCCCCTCGCGATTGAAGTCGTCGAGCACATTGAACAGCCGGAAGCTGCGGCCGTCGGCCAACTGGTCGTGCATGAAGTCCATCGACCAGACCTGGTTGATGGCCTCCGGCACCGCCAGAGGCTCGGGCCGCTCACGCACCAGCCGCTTCTTCGGCTTGATCCGCAGGTTCAACTCCAGCTCGCGGTAGATCCGGTAGACCCGCTTGTGATTCCAGCCAAAGCCCTTCACGTTGCGCAGGTACAGGTAGCACAGGCCAAAGCCCCAGTCGCGATGGGCGGTCGTCAGGCGGACCAGCCAGTCGGCGATCCGGGCGTTCTGCTCGCTGGCCTTGGCCTGGTAGCGGAAGCAGGTCTGGCTCACCGCGAAGGTCTGGCAGGCGTGGCGGATGTTCGTGCGCCCGCTCGTGACTGCCGATTGGGCCATCTCGCGTCGCTGAGATGGCCTCACCATTTTTTTGCGAGCGCTTCCTTCAGCAGGTCGGTACTGAGCTGCGCCTCGGCGTACATCTTCTTGAGCCGGCGGTTCTCCTCCTCCAACTCCTTCATGCGTGCGACCATGGACACGTCCATGCCGCCGAACTTGCTACGCCACTTGTAGAACGTGGCCGAGCTGATGCCGTGCTCGCGGCACAGCTCCGGCACGGGCGCACAGGCCTGGGCCTGCTTGAGCACGGCGATGATCTGGCTGTCGGTAAAGCGGGACTTCTTCATGGAACCTCCTCGGGAAAGGGTACGAGAAAATTCCACTTCTGGCGTCTGCTAATGGGCGGGGGGATTACCGTCCGTGATCGCCTTCATGTCTGCGCCTCACCCTGGTCGTCGAGGGTTGCCAGGATCACCCGAAGTTGTGTACTGCCATGCGGCCTCGGAAGCTATGTAGGAACCACAGACCGCTAGTCTGGAGGCGACCATGTAAAGAGGTATGCCTGATGGATCCCATTCGTTCGCGCACACCAAGTCCTGCCCGCGAGCTTCTGCCCGGCCCCCAACCGGATAGGGTTCAGCCGACTGCAGATCGTGGGGTGTCTCCGCCTGCTGGCGGCCCCCTGGATGGCTTGCCCGCTCGGCGGACGATGTCCCGGACCAGGCTGCCATCTCCCCCTGCCCCCTCACCTGCGTTCTCAGCGGGCAGCTTCAGCGATCTGCTCCGTCAGTCTGATCCGTCACTTCTTGATACATCGATTTTTGATTCGATGCCTGCCGTCGGCACGCCTCATACAGAGGCTGCCACAGGCGAGTGGGATGAGGTGCAATCGGGTCTGCGGGCAGCCGACGCCCCCCCACCCACCATGCGCGTGGCTGTCACTGCCGCGCGGTCGCCGCGCGCCAATCCGGCGCCGCGACGACGTGCTGCGCAACCCTCCGACGCTTCGCCGGCCGCGCAGGTGGATCTACGCACGCTCGGCTACAGCCAGCAGCAACAGGAGAAGATCAAACCGAAGGTTCGTTCGACAGTGGCGCAGCACCACGAGGCACTGGTCGGCCATGGGTTTACACACGCGCACATCGTTGCGCTCAGCCAACACCCGGCAGCGTTAGGGACCGTCGCTGTCAAGTATCAGGACATGATCGCAGCGTTGCCAGAGGCGACACACGAAGCGATCGTTGGCGTCGGCAAACAGTGGTCCGGCGCACGCGCTCTGGAGGCCTTGCTCACGGTGGCGGGAGAGTTGAGAGGTCCACCGTTACAGTTGGACACAGGCCAACTTCTCAAGATTGCAAAACGTGGCGGCGTGACCGCAGTGGAGGCAGTGCATGCATGGCGCAATGCACTGACGGGTGCCCCCCTGAACCTGACCCCGGAGCAGGTGGTGGCCATCGCCAGAAATATTGGCGGCAAGCAGGCGCTGGAGACGGTGCAGCGGCTGTTGCCGGTGCTGTGCCAGGCCCATGGCCTGACCCCGGAGCAGGTGGTGGCCATCGCCAGCCACGATGGCGGCAAGCAGGCGCTGGAGACGGTGCAGCGGCTGTTGCCGGTGCTGTGCCAGGCCCATGGCCTGACCCCGGAGCAGGTGGTGGCCATCGCCAGCAATAGCGGTGGCAAGCAGGCGCTGGAGACGGTGCAGCGGCTGTTGCCGGTGCTGTGCCAGGCCCATGGCCTGACCCCGGAGCAGGTGGTGGCCATCGCCAGCCACGATGGCGGCAAGCAGGCGCTGGAGACGGTGCAGCGGCTGTTGCCGGTGCTGTGCCAGGCCCATGGCCTGACCCCGGCACAGGTGGTGGCCA
>NZ_QEYV01000031.1:0-19036 GCF_003992815.1 Xanthomonas sp. DAR33341
GCTGACGTCCTCGTCCGGTTCGGCGGCCAGCCCGGGAACGGCGCAGAAGCTGTCCAACCTTGCGGCGGGCAGCGTGGCCTCCACTTCGACCGATGCGATCACGGGTGGGCAGCTGTACACCCAGCAGCAGCGCGTCAACAGCTATCTGGGCGGTAAGGCAGATGTTGCTACCGGCACTGCGCCGTCCTATACGATCCAGAAGTCTGCCTACAACAGTGTAGGCACCGCACTCGATGCGGTGGATACGAATCTGACAACGCTCAATGAAAGCGTCGTCAGCGGCACCACGGGTGTCGTGCAGCGTGGCGATAGCGCGACGGCGAAAGATACCGTGGTGCTGACGTCCTCGTCCGGTTCGGCGGCCAGCCCGGGAACGGCGCAGAAGCTGTCCAACCTTGCGGCGGGCAGCGTGGCCTCCACTTCGACCGATGCGATCACGGGTGGGCAGCTGTATACCCAGCAGCAGAGTGTCAACAGTTATCTGGGCGGCGGGGCAAACATCGCGAGCAACATCGCGCCGTCCTATACGATCCAGAAGAAAGTCTACAGCGATGTCGGTTCGGCTTTCACTGCGTTGGACAATAAACTTACAGATCTATCTGGATCTGTCATAAGTGGGGGTGGTGGCGTCGTTCAGAGGGCGGAGGCATCCAATACACTGGTACTGACGGAGTCGGGTGGGTCGGTTGCAGACCCCGGAAGCACGCAACGATTGAGCAATCTCAGCGCCGGTGCTGTATCAGCTTCCTCCACAGATGCCATCAACGGTGCACAACTCTTTGCCATCAACCAACAGCTGAGCGAAACCAACGAGTCCCTGCTGGCTATGCAGGACGGGTTGGCTAGCGTGACTGCATCAGTGGCTGAAATATCTATCGGCGCTGGTGGAGGCAGTGTGTCGGGACAAGGCGCTAATGCGGATGGCGCTGGTGCTGCGGCTTACGGCGATAATAGTAACGCTAGTGGCGCAGATGCTACCGCTATTGGTGAAAATACTATCGCTTCCGGCGACCAGTCCACTGCATCGGGTAGTGGTGCCCAGGCAACGGGAGACAAGGCGTCAGCCTATGGCGAATCGAGCGTCGCTTCTGGCGATAGCTCCAGTGCTATCGGTGCCGGTGCTATCGCTTCCGGCGCCAACGCCACTGCGATCGGGGCGGGTTCCAATGCCAGTGCTGACAATAGTGTGGCGCTTGGCGCTGGTTCCGTTGCCGACAGGGAAAATACGGTGTCAGTTGGTTCGGCTAGCGGGGCACGCCAGATCACTAATGTCGCCGCCGGAACCTAGAGTACGGATGCAGTTAACCTTGGTCAGTTGAAGCAGGAAGTCAGCGATGCACGAGACTGGTCGCGCGGCTATACCGATGCGCGCGTCGATCGGGCAGACCGACGTGCCAGCGGCGGCGTAGCGGCGGCGATGGCAATGGCGACCTTACCCCGGGCATATCAGCCTGGTCAGAACGCTGCAGGGTTTGCACTGAGTTCTTTTCGAGGCGAGCAGGCGATAGCGCTGGGTGTTTCGAAGATCAGTGAGAGCGGTCGTTACCTGCTCAATATCAATGCAAGCACCAATACTAGCGGCGATGCAGGCGTCGCGGTCGGTGCGGGTATTGTCTGGTGAGTAGGGTGAGCTGCAGACGATAGCGCTTCGCCGCTGTTGTCAAGAAGGGTCGGCAGGCACCGTTCGCGGTGCCTGCTTTTTCGTAAGATCTGGTAGCGGGAACTATGGTAAGGATGTTGCGACAACCACTGGAATGGTGGGTAAGCGTTACGTTGGTTGCGATACTGCTGTGTATTTTCGGAATGATGGTCTATCTGACAAAGATCGGAACATTGTGGCGCACCATCAGTGAGCAGTGCGTGCCGGGTTTTTTGCACGGCAATAATCCGGCGCCATGCTTGGTGGTGAATCCTGGGCGCCATTATGTGGTATTGCGATCCCCGACTGGCTCGCTTCATTTGCTATTTGTGCCGCTTGCAAGAACATTGGGTTCGAATGCGTCGTGGCTGAATGCATCGAATAATCCTGATTACTTTAAGTTCGCATGGCAGGCACGTGATCTATTGTCAAAGGAGTGGGGGAAGCCAATTCCCGACACCGCCATCGCGTTGACATTCGATGCGGATGGGTGGGGTACGCAGGATCAACTGCATCTGCACCTGGCCTGCCTACGTCCGGAGGTCAGGAATGTGTTGCATACGTTGGGGGTGGCGCTGCGCAGCGATCGGTGGATCGAGTATCGGATGTTGGGGCATGGCTACTGGTTGCGTGCGTTAAGCGCCGAAGAGTTTGCTGCCGGAAATGTGTTGCAGCGGATCTCGCATGAAGCGCCGGCTGGGACCGGTGGGCTGAATCACAGCGGAGTTGCGCTTGCCAAGCTGCAGGATGGTCGTTTCGTGGTGGCTGTGCTGCCGCGTGTTCTGTTTGGTCCGGATGCAAGCAGTGGAGCGGCCAGCGAAATGCAAGATTTCAGCTGTGTCACGTTCGCCACACAGGAACTGCCCCCTCGGCGCTCAGCTTCGAAGCTGTTAAAGACTACTCAAAATGTTCATCTAGCGCGTCGGCAACACCTGCCCCCATCCTGAGGAAGTATTTCCACGCTTTCATGTTGTCTGGACGACGGGGCAAATTCCCTGTCAGGCCTTCATGCTTCCGGCGGCGGCGCAGCCGTCGAACCACGTTTGACTACGGTGTATTTCATGACCTGGTGCACGCCTTGGGCAGCATCACCCTTGCGCCGTCGGCGAATGGCGTCTGCAAGCAACGACACAGCCGCACGCCCCATTGCGGCCACCGGTTGATGCACGGTGGTGAGTTCGGGCCAGATGGTGGTGGCCACCGGCGTGTCGTCGAACCCGGCCACCGAGACGTCCTCGGGCACGCGTAATCCCAATCCGTGCGCAACGGCGACCGCGGCGGCGGCCATGTCGTCGTTGCTGCAGAAGATCGCGGTCGGCGGCTGCGGACGGGCGAGCAGGCTGCGCGCGGCGAGCAGGCCGGAGTGGTAGGTGAACAGCCCGTCTGCGATCAGGTCGTCGGCGATCTCCAGACCGGCCGCCTGCAGGCTGTCGGCGTACCCGTTGGCACGCAGCGCGCTCGGCGTATGTTTCGGATCGCCCTTGATCAAGGCGATGCGCCGATGCCCGAGCTCGATCAGATGCGCGACGATGGCGCGCGCCGCCTGATAGTCGTCGATACGCACCGAGCTGATCTGCGCCATCGGTGCGCCGCTGGCCACGGCCACCACCGGAATCCCGCGTGCATCCAGTTCGGCGATGGTCTGACGCGAATCGCAGAGCGGCGGCGGCAGGATCACGCCGTCCACGCCGGCTGCCAGCAGACGCTCGGTGGCGGCGCGCTGGCTGCGGATGGCGCCGCATTTTTCCACCAGTACCTGGCTGCCATTGAGGCTGCTCTGTTCGAGCAGGCCCAGCATGAATTGATTGAGATAGGCCGCGCTCGGGTTGCTGTACAGCACGCCGATACG
This sequence comes from Xanthomonas sp. DAR33341, assembly GCF_003992815.1. NCBI lineage: Bacteria > Pseudomonadati > Pseudomonadota > Gammaproteobacteria > Lysobacterales > Lysobacteraceae > Xanthomonas > Xanthomonas sp. DAR33341. The sequence continues at coordinate 3,489 of NZ_QEYV01000031.1, forward strand.
CAGCAGGCCGCTGGTGCGCAACGAGCGGCCCGCCAGATTGGGCCGGTAGCCCAGCGCCTGTACCGACGCTTCCACCCGCTCCCGCATGTCCTGCCCGACATGCGGGTGGCGGTTGATCACGCGCGAGGCGGTCATCGGCGACACGCCTGCATGCTTGGCGACATCCAGCAACGTCGCCGCGGTGTTCGCACTGCGTTTGCGCTTGACCACCATCGTGTGTGCTCGTCCTGGAGTAGAAGCGCAAGCGGGCGATGCGCTGCCAGCTTACTCGCCCGGCGGCTGTACAGCGCGGGCGCGGCTGCCGAAATCGCCATCGGCTTCGGCCGCCAGATACGCGAACACGGTGTAGGCGGCCACGTTCTGCGCGAGCGCCTTCGGGTCGATCTTGTCCAGGGTGTCGTCGGCGGTATGGTGCAGATCGAAGTAGTCGGTGCCGTCCTGCGCCAGCCATGCCCAGGCACCGCCCTTGGCGGAGATCGGGCCGACGTCCGGGCCGGGCCCGCCCTTGGTCGGTGCGTATTCGATGCCCAGTGGTGCCAACACCTCGGCAATCTGCCTCGTCGCTGCGCGCGACGCGTCCGGCGCTGCGGAGCCGGTATTGAATGCATAGATCCGCCCTGCGCCGAAGTCGCTCTCCGCGCCGATCTGATGCAGCGCCATGTCCTTGGCATCCTTGCCGTGCGCGGCGGCATAGGCCTTGCCGCCGTACAGGCCTTGTTCTTCGTTGGCGAAGGCCACCACGCGGATGCTGCGCTTGGGAGCCTGCTTCAGTTGCCCGATCAGATGGCCGGCCGCCATGGTGATCGCCACGCCAGCGCCGTCGTCGATCGCGCCGGTGCCCAGATCCCAGGAATCCAGGTGCCCGCCGATCACCACCACTTCCTTGGGCTTGCTGCGGCCGGTGATTTCGCCGATCACGTTGTACGACGTGGCAGTGCCGTCCCAGCCGCAATCCAGGCTCAGGCGGATGCGTGTGGCGCCCAGGGCGGCCAGGCGCGCGAGCTGGTTGGCGTCGGGCACCGACAGGGCCGCTGCCGGCACCGGCGTGAGCCCCTCGTCGAACCGGGTGATGCCGGTATGCGGCACGCGATGCGAATCGGTGCCGGCCGAACGCATCACGAAGCCGATCGCGCCCTTGCGGATCGCTTCCGAGGGGCCCTTGCTGCGCACCGCGCCGCCATTGCCGTAATCCTTGCCGTCGCGCGCCTTGACCATTTGATAGTCCACGAAGGCGATCTTGCCGGCCAGCGAGCCTGCGGGCGCGGCCTGCAACGCGGCAAGGGTCGCGAAGCGCACCACCTCACCCTCGACACTGCCGCCCGGGCTGCCGCCCAGGGCCGTGATGGTCAGCGGTTGTGCATGCGCGCCCAGCACCGCAGCGTGTTCGCTACGCCGCTCCCACTTGGGAAAGGTTACCGGCTCGGTCCACACCTTGTCGAAGCCCAAGGCCTGGAACTTGGCCTTGGCCCAGGCCACTGCACGCGGATCGGCTTCGCCACCGGCGATGCGTGGGCCCACTTCGGTGGTCAGCGATTCCACCACTGCAAAGCCGGTCGTGTCGCCCAGCGCCTGCTCGCGCAGCTGTGCGGCGGTGCGCAACGCGCTGTCGGGAATGGTGGTCTGCGCGGCGAGCGCAGACGAGCAGGCGAGCAGGGCGGAAATGGCGACAGCGAGGCGACGCATGCAGGCGGCTCCAAACGACAGGGGGACCTCGAGCTTATCAGCGCAAGGTCCCCTGTCGGCGTGTGAAAGGTCATTGTCCCGTGCCGCGCGCACGGCGGATGGGGCCGTTTACGGCGCAACCGGCGGCTTGAGTGTGTCGTTCTTGAGACTATCGCGGATCTCGCGCAGCAACAGCACTTCTTCGCTCGGTCCCTTGGGCGCATCGGGCTTGCGATGGCTGAGACGGTTGATCAGCTTGACCACCAGGAAGATCGCGAAGGCGATGATCACGAATTGCACGACGGTGTTGATGAAATCGCCGTAGCCGATCACCACGGCCGGAATCTCCTTGCCGGTAGCGTCGACCCCGGCCGGCTTGAGTACCCACGCCAAGCGCGAAAAATCCACGTTGCCGATGGCCCAGCCGATCGGCGGCATGATGATCTTTTCCACCAATGCGGTGACGATCTTGCCGAACGCCGCGCCGATGACCACACCGACCGCAAGATCGATGACGTTGCCGCGCATCGCGAATTGCTTGAATTCGCTGACCATTCCCATAGCGCACTCCTGATGCGGTCGCGGACCAACTGCCGCTGAGCCGATCCTAGCCCGGCCGATGTCAGCCCGCGATGATGCCGTGGCGCTCGGCCACGTTCTCCAGGCGCGCACTGAACTGGTCGCCCGGCAGCAAGGGCCCCACGCCGGCTGGTGTGCCCATGAAGATCAGATCGCCGGCGCGCAGTGCGTAGAGTTTGGAGAGCTCGTGCAGGATTTCCGGCACGCTCCAGATCATCTGATCCAGCAACGACTGCTGGCGTACCTGCCCGTTGACTTCCAGCGACAGGTTCAGCGCATCCAGTGCGCCCACCTCGCCGGCATGCACCAGTTCGCTGATCGGCGCGGACTGGTCGAAGCCCTTCGCGGTATCCCAGGGCAGGCCCTTGGCTTTGGCAGCGGCCTGCAGATCGCGCCGGGTCAGGTCCAGCCCCACACCATAGCCGTAGATCAACGCCTCGGCCTGGTCCACCGGCACTTCGCCCGCCGGCGCATCGCTGCCCAGCGCGACCACCAGTTCCACTTCGTGGTGCAGCTCCCGGGTGCCGGGCGGATAGGCGATGTGGTCACCGTGGCCGACCACGATGGCGTCGGCGGGTTTCGTGAAGAACGTCGGCTGGCCGCGTTCTGCCTTCGATGCCGGCGCGCTGGCACCCATTTCGCGCGCGTGGTCGGCGAAGTTTCGGCCGACGCAATAGATGCGATGCACCGGAAAATTGCCGCCGCCGATCACCGGAATACGCGGAACATCGGCAGCGGGAATCACATCGTGGGTCATGCGCGCATCCTCGGAACGGGACGCGTGAGTCTAGCCGCTCTACGGCGTACGACGGAACCTTCGGCAATGGCGCACCGGGCAGCGGCCGGCACATCGCAGTAGATGCATCTTGGCGTGCAAACGACATCGGCATGTCCGTCGACATGCCGATGCGATGCAGTGAGAGTGTGGACCGGCTCGGCAGGCGTGCCGCGCAGGCCTCAGTGCGACATCGGCAGCGCAGGCTTGCGCACCACGCGGTATTCGGCATCGACCACGCGCGCCTGCTGCGGCGCCCGCCGGTTCGACTTGCTCAGGAGCTTCCAGGTGATGCCGCCCAGGATCATCGCCGCACCCACGAAGACGCTGAAGAAGATCAGCACCGCAAGAATGGCCAGCCCGGCAAGGCCGGCAGCGACGCGTACCAGTGGGTGACGCGGCTTGCGCGGCGCAAACAGGTGATGCAGGTGGCCGGATTGGAAAATGCGTGCAGGCATGGCGGTGGGCTGCCGGGCAGGAAACGAGCGCGCAGTATCGTTGCGGTTTCATGTCATTGAGTGAAAACTTCGTTAAATCGACGTCTGTTTTGTTAAGGGCATCACATCGCGGGCAAGCGCACGCCCATGACGGTCGTCAGGTTCGCCTGACTGCACTACAGGCCGCCGGCAGCGACCGTAGCCATGCGCATGCCACAATCGCCGCCCACCGTCAGCAGCCAGTGCCAATGTCCGCGCCATCGCCCGTCCCGCTTGTCGCCGTCGCGCAGATTCCCGATGCCGGAGTGCTGGAAGTGGAGGCGGTGTGGGGCGGCAGTGCCGAATCGCTGGTGCTGTACCGCGACGGCGAGCAGGTGCGTGCCTGGTTGAATGTCTGTCCGCATGCCGGCCGACGACTGGACTGGGCGCCGGGTCAGTTTCTCAAGACCGCGGACGGCCATCTGGTCTGCGCCGCGCACGGCGCTGCATTCGAGCTGTGGGCAGGCGAATGCATCAGCGGGCCGTGTCGCGGCCAATCGCTGGTCGCAGTGCCGGTGCGCATCGAGGCAGGGCAGGTGCTGCTCGCCTAGGGCAGCGCCCGCAGCGCGGCCTGCGTGCCCTGCGCAAGACAGAACGTCACCGAAGAACGGGAGCGCTGCGCGCGTCGAAGATGGCCGGCGCGCGCGACGACCGGGCCGCGACCTACGCGCAGAGTGCAGCGGCCCGCCGGTGTCTGGCGTGGTCGCTGCATGGCGCGTGCAATGAGTGCGGCATCCGCCGGCGTATCGCCGCCCTCAGCGCGCCGCCCACCAGAACATCAGGTTGATCATCGCCACCATCACCACGATGTAGATCAGCGACAGCGGTGCGCCCACGCGCCACAGTTCGCGCGGCTGATAGTTGGCCGGGCCGGCGACCATCGAGATCACCGGGTTGGAGGCGGTCATCAGATTGTTGGATGCCGATAGCGCCACGATCAGTGCGAAGGCGGTGGGGTTGCCGTTGGCCGCCAACGCCAGGTTGACCGCGATGGGCACCATCACGATGGTCGCACCCACATGGCTGATCACCAGCGAGAACGCGGTGGTCAGCAGTGCCAGGCTGATTTCCAGCGCCCACACCGGGATGCCTTCGGGCAGGCGGTCGATGGTGTGGCCGGCGACCCAGGCAGCGGTGCCGCTGCTGTCCATCGCCCAACCCAGGGGAATCAGCCCGGCCATCATGAAGATGGTCTTCCAGTTGATCGAGGCGTAGGCCTCGTCCATGCGCAGCACGCCGGCCACCAGCATGCAGGCCACGCCGGTCATCAGCGTCAGTGCCACCGGCAGCTTGGAGGTCAGCGCGATCAAGATGGTGAAGGCGAAGATCGCCATGGCGATCTTGAATTTGTGCGGGCGTTGTTCGCCCTTCGGGAAATCGGTGACCGGCACGAAGTCGCGGCTTTCCGCCGCCTGCGCCAGGTCCTGCCAGATGCTGTGGAAGACCAGCATGTCGCCGGCGCGCAGCGGCACGTTGCGCACGTCCTCGCGGATGACCTGTTTGTCGCGGTTGATCGCCAGCAGGCTGATGCCGGCCTGCTTGCGCAGCCGCAGTTCGCCGGCGCTCTTGCCGATCAACCGCGAATTGGGCGGGATGACCGCTTCGGAAATGCCCGCCAGGCTCGGGTTGAACAGATCGCCCAGGTTGCGCAGCCGCGAGGACATGCGCAGGAAATGGTTCTGCGCGAAGTCGGCCACCTCCTGGCGCCGGCCCATCGCGCCCAGCACGCTGCCGACCCAGATGCGCATGTCCGCCGGCGGCGCCAGACGGGTGTCGTTGCCGGTCTTCAGCGCCAGCAGCAGCGGCGCATCGTGCAGGGCCTCGGCTTCCCCCAGGGTCATGCCGACCAGGGGGCTTTCGGCGGTGACGATGAGCTCGAACACATCGCCATCGATGCCGTAGGTCTTGGCGAAATAGCTTTCGGTGCGCGACGGCGTCACGCCTTCGTTGATCAGGCGCTCTTCCTCGATCAGCTTGCGGTCGCCATAGAAGCGGAAGTACAGCAGCGCCGCGATCAGCAAGGCCACGCCGATCGGCAGCGGCGCGAACATCGTCAAGGGCTCGATGCTGGCCATGCCCGAGGGCAGGTTGTTGTTGGCCGACACCAGCAGGTCGTTGAGCAGGATCAACGGCGAGTTACCCACCATGGTGAGTGCACCGCCCATCACGATGGCCGAAGCGATCGGCAGCAGCATGCGCTGCAGGGTGAGCCCGGTGCGTGCGGCAAGGCGCGAGGCCACCGGCAGATACAACGCCATCACCGACGGGTTCTGCATGAATGACGAGTTCAAACCGGAGATGCCCAGCGTCATCATCATCAGCCGCTGCTCGCTGCCGTGCGAGCGCCGCAGCAACCAGCTGGCCAGCCGGTTCAACGCGCCGGTGCGTTCCAGGCCTGCGCCGAGGATGGTGGTGGCGATGATGCTCATCACCGCGTTACCGGAAAAACCGCCGAACAGTTCTTCCGGCGCCACCAGCCCGGTGACGCCCAGCACCACCAGCACGATCAACGCCACCACGTCGGCGCGAATGCGCTCGAACAGGAACATCGCCATCGTGAAGCCGACCAGCCCGAGGACGAGCTTCATATCGTTGGTCAGCGTCAGCGCGGTGTCCATTAGTGGCCGGGATTCGTGATTCGGGAGTGGGGATTCGTTGAGCTGCTGCGGCGTCGATTGTGCGGGAAGGCGCTGTTACGAATCCCCAATCCCCACACCCGAATCCCGGTCGTACAACAGATCCCACACGCCATGGCCAAGCTTCTGGCCGCGGGTTTCGAAGTGGGTCTGCGGTCGCCAGGCCGGGCGTTCGACGTGGCCGCGCGGGCCGGCGCGGTTGACCAGTCCGTCGGTGGCATCGAGCACGTCCCACATCTGTTCGGCGTAATCGGCCCAGTCGGTGGCGGCATGCAGGCGGCCGCCCTGGCGCAGCTTGCGCACCAGCAACTGCGCAAAGGCCGGCTGGATGAGGCGGCGCTTGTTGTGCCGCTTCTTGTGCCACGGGTCCGGGAAGTAGATGCGCACCTCGTCCAGCGCGCCATCGGCGATTTCGCGTTCCAGCACTTCCACCGCGTCGTGGTGGTAGAGGCGCACATGCGCGCTGCCGTCTTCGTCCAGCGCATTGAGCAGGCGGCCTACACCGGGCGCGTGCACCTCGATGCCGATGTAGTCGCGGCTGGGGTCATGCTGGGCGGCGAAGCGCAGCGCGGCGCCGTTGCCGAAACCGATCTCCAGTACCTTGGGGGCGCTGCGGCCGAAGGTGGCATCCAGATCGCGCGGTGCACCGGTGTAGTCCAGTCCGAACCGCGGCCACAGCGCGTCGAAGGCGCGCTGCTGCGCAGGCGTGAAGCGCCCCTGGCGCAACACGAAGCTGCGCACTTGGCGGCGGCCCTCTTCGATGGTGAAGGGTTTGGGCGGCATCTTGGCGCCGTCGCTGGTGAAAGGATCGGTCATGAAAGGTCGGTCACGTCAGCAGACACATGCTCCGCACGTGCGCGACAACCACATCGCGCGCCACGCAGGAGCTCAAAAAAGCCCCTCTCCCACCGGGGCGAGGAGGCACAGCTTGCGCGCCGTGGGCGCGCGTGCCGAGGAGCGCCCGCGACGCAGGCGCGGGCCGGGGCGCAGAGCGGGGGTTGGGATGAGGGTATGGGCGAAGCGATGCCGGATCCGATCACGCCCATTGTGGAGCGGCCACCGCCTGGCGGTTGCGTATTGCACACGGTCGAACACACGGCGCCAGCAGACCACCGACTCATCCAATCACGCCATCCACCGGGCTCGACGCCGACGCATAGCGCTTGCGCGGAATGCGCCCGGCCAGGAAGGCCTCGCGTCCGGCCTCGACCGCCTTGCGCATGGCGCTGGCCATCAGGATCGGATCGCGTGCGCCGGCAATGGCGGTGTTCATCAGGACGCCATCGCAGCCCAGCTCCATCGCGATCGCCGCATCCGAGGCGGTGCCCACGCCGGCATCCACGATGATCGGTACCTTGGCGTTCTCGATGATTTCCAGCAGGTTGTATTTGTTCTGGATACCCAGGCCCGAGCCGATCGGCGCTGCCAGCGGCATCACCGCCACGCAGCCGATCTCTTCCAGCCGCTTGGCCAGGATCGGATCGTCGGAGGTATAGACCATGACGTCGAAGCCGTCGGCGACCAGTTGCTCGGCGGCCTTGAGCGTCTGCACCACGTCCGGGTACAGCGTCTTCTCGTCGCCCAGCACCTCCAGCTTGGTGAGGCTGTGGCCGTCCAGCAGTTCGCGCGCCAGCCGGCACGTGCGCACCGCGTCTTCAGCGGTGTAGCAGCCGGCGGTGTTGGGCAGCAGCGTGTAGCGCTCCGGCGGCAGCACATCCAACAGGCTGGGTGCGTTGGGATCCTGGCCAATATTCACCCGGCGAATGGCGACGGTGACGATTTCGGCCGCGGCGGCTTCGGTGGCCAGGTGGGTTTCGTCCAGATCCTTGAACTTGCCGGTGCCGGTGAGCAGGCGCGAACGGTAGTGTTTGCCGGCGATGACCAGCGCATCAGAGGGGGCGGGATTCGTCATGCGGCAATTATCACCGATCGGGCGCTGATGCGCCGGCCTGCGCGGCGCATCAGCCGCCGCCCAGCGCGTGCACGATTTCCACCACATCGCCCTCGCGTAATGCGTGATCTGCATGCCGTCCGCGCGGCACGATTTCGCCATTGACCTCTACCGCGACGCGGCGCTGTGCTAGGCCTTCCTGCTCCAGCAGGGCGGACAGAAGCAAGTTGTCGGGAAGCGAGCGCGGAGTGCCGTTGAGTTGAATGTTCATGGCATCATTGTTGCATCGCGTGCCGCTCCGGCGCGCGTTTTTGCGTTATGCGGCAATGCAGCGTGAGCGCGGGCGGCGAGGGTGGAACCATGTGCCATTCGCCAGCGTACGTATGCACGCCGGTCCGGTCCCACTCACTTCAAGCAGGCATTCCGATGGCTTCAACACTTCGCCCGATCCGCTCCCTGATGGCCATGGCCATCGCTATCGCGGCCGCCCCGGCCATGGCCGAGTCGGCCTTCGACCAGACCGTGTTCTTCGGCGACAGCCTCACCGACAGCGGGTATTACAATCCGCTGCTGCCGGCCGCCTCGCGCGCGGTCACCGGCAAGTTCACCACCAACCCGGGTTGGGTATGGGCCGAATATGTCGGCGACCATTTCGGCACCAATGCCGCGCCCAATGGCAACGGCCAGACCGGCGACAACTACGCTGCCGGCGGTGCGCGCATCCAGGCCAGCTCGGTCAGCGCACTCGGCGCTGCGCCGTCGGTGACCAGCCAGATCACCACCTATCTCACCGCCAACGGCGGCCGCGCCAACCCCAATGCGCTGTACACCGTGTGGGGCGGCGCCAACGACCTGCTCGCCGCGTCCCTTGCCCCGGCACAGGCGCAGGCCATCATCGGCAGCGCGGTGACCGCCCAGGTCGGTGCCGTGGCCACCTTGCAGAATGCCGGCGCGCGCTACGTCATGGTGCCGACCATTCCGGACGTCGGCCTCACCCCGCGCTTCCGTGCGGGCGGCGCCGTGGGAATGGCGCAGGGCACCGCTGCAGCCACCGCCTACAACACCGCCTTGTTCAATGGCCTGCAGTCCGCTGGCTTGCGCGTGATTCCGGTCGACACCTTCCACCTGCTGCAGGAAATCGTCGCCAACCCGGGCACCTACGGCTTCAGCAATGTCACCAGCACCGCCTGCAACCCGGCCGTGCCGCTGCCGGCCTGTAACCCGACCAGCCTGGTCGCCGCCAATGCGCAGAACACCTATGTGTTCGCCGATGGCATTCACCCGACCACGGCGGTGCACCAGATCCTGGGCGAATACGCCATCTCGTTGCTGGAAGCGCCGCGTCTGCAGCAGGTGCTGACGCATTCGGCGCAGGCCGGCGGCCGCGCGCGCGCCGACCAGGTGGCCTGGCATCTGGAGGGCAAGCCGGACGCCGATGGCATGCGTTGGTGGGGCAGCGTGCGCGGCGACATGCAGCGTTACGACCATGCGGACCTGTACGACGGCATGGCGCCGGCCGGCCTGTTCGGTGTGGACTGGACTGCAGGCGACCTGGTGTTCGGTGGTTTTGCCGGTTTCGGCCGCATGGACGCCGACTTCGGTAACCGCAACGGCAGCTTCAAGCAGGACGACACCACCCTGGGCGGCTTCTTCGGCTGGTACACCGGCCCGGTGTGGGTCAATGCCCAGGTCAGCTACAGCTGGCTGAGCTACGACGTGGACCGCGAAGTCCAGCTTGGGCCAGCCACCCGCGTGCACAGCGGCTCCCCCGACGGCAGCAATCTCACCGCTGCCCTCAACGCCGGGTATTCGCTGGGCGAAGGCAACCTCAAGTACGGCCCGGTGGCCGGCCTGACCTGGCAGAAGATCAAGCTCGACGGCTACACCGAAAGCAACGACAGCGCCACCGCGCTGGGCTACGCCAATCAGGACATCGATTCGCTGGTCGGCCGCGTTGGCTTCCAGGTGCGTCTGGACGGCGCCATGGTCAAGCCGTACCTTCAGGCGACCTACGACCACGAGTTCAAGGACGGCGGCGAAGCCAGCGCCTGGCTGCAGTCGATGCCGGAAGTAGGCATGTACACCGTTCCTGGCCAGAACTTCGATCGCAACTACGCCACTGTCGTGCTGGGTGCCCGCACCGGGCTGTGGGGCCTGCAGAGCAACATCGGCCTGAGCACCACCACCGCCCAGCGCAGCGCCCGCGACGCGACCTTGTTCGTGAACTTCAGCGGCAACTTCTGAGGCGCGGTACGCCACAGGTAGGTCATGCGCAACACGTGAGGGCCGGGCAACCGGCCCTCGTTCTATCTGCGCACGTTGCGCCAGACACCTGCACCCGCATAAACTCTGCCAGCGCCATGCGGGCGTAGCTCAATGGTAGAGCTGTAGCTTCCCAAGCTACTGACGTGGGTTCGATTCCCATCGCCCGCTCCAGAGCTTCTACTCAGTCCATAACTGGTTGATTGAGTTAGATATTCAGGCCGATTGATGATTCCGAGCGATGCCCCTTGAGGTATCAATCGAGGTATCAATCTTGCCAAAGCCTCTGATGATGTCGCGCTCGGCTGGCCTGTATGCGCGCTTCTTTGTTCCCACCGATCTTCGAGCCTCCATCGGCTCGCGTTACCTTGTCCGATCGCTGGGAAACCGTCGTGGGGACCACGCCAGGCTGGCGGCGGCCACGATGGGGGTGGCACTATCGATGGCATTCGATGCCATGCGGAAAGGGATGACCGTGGATCTGGACGAACTGCTCAAGAAGGTCCGCAGTGGTGACATTCAAGAGCTCACGCTGAGAAACGTGACGCTGCCGGACGGCACGCGCATCGCCCAGGCGCAGCTGGACAACCCCGCCGATGCCGCGATGTTCGGAGACCTCATGGAGCGGTCCCGCCGGGTGGAACCGGTCGAGGTCACGTCGGCGAGGGTGGCCAAGCGTCGGGAACAGTTGCGTAGCGCCAGTCAGGGCCTTGCCAATCAAGCGTCCAACGCGCTGATGCTGTCCAAGGCGATGGCCGATCATTTGAGGGACCTGGCCGGGGCCCGTCTGCATCAGAAGACCGTGTTGGAAAGCCGTCACACGCTGCGCCTGTTTGCCGGGATCATCGGTAAGGACGTGCCCGTGGCCTCGCTGACCCAGGATCACGTGCGGGCCTTCTTTGAGGGCGTGCGCTACTGGCCTTCCAATGCGACCAAGCGGCCGGCCTATCGGGACCTGTCGGTGCCCGAGGTCATCAAGCTGGCCAAGAAGAACCAGGAGCCGGAGCCGGCGGCGTGGACCATGGCGAAGCACCGGCAACGGCTGAGCGTGTTCCTGGTGTCGCTGGTCGAGGGCAAGCATCTGGCGGTGAACCCACTGGCAGGCATCCGAGCAATTTCCACGCCGGATTCGGAAGACACGGGCTCGCCTTTCACGGACGCCGAGTTGAAGGCGATCTTTGACCCGGTGGAGTTCCCGAAGTGGGCGTCGAAGTATCCGCATCGCTGGTTTGGGCCAATCCTCGGGCTCTACTCGGGCGCGCGCGTCAACGAGATCGCGCAACTCCGGCTGGAGGACATCGACACCATCGACGGCGTGCCCGGCTTCTTCGTCCGCAAGATCGGGAAGAAGCAGAGCATCAAGAACAAGCACAGCCGGCGGTTCATCCCGCTGGCTCAGCCGGTCATTGAGGCCGGGTTCCTCACCTACGTGGAAGAGGCGAGGCAAGCTGGAGTGGAGCGATTGTTCCCGGACCTGCCCAACTCGACAGGGCTGGGCTACGGACGGCAGCTGAGCCGACAGTTCTCCGTTTACATCAAGCGGCAAGGCGTATCGGAGAAGGGCCAGGGGTTCCACGGGTTCCGCCATACCATTGCTTCAAAGCTCGACGAAGCGGGGGTGTCGGCTTCCGCGATTGGGGCGCTCACGGGGCACGGGACTGGGCAAACGGTGTTGGAGAAGTTCTACATTGATCGACGGAGCCTGCCGGACCGGGTGGCAACCCTTGCTAGGTTTTCAACCCCTATCGAATTGCCGGTCTACACAAACGGTACTTTTTTACAGAAATCCTAGGCGAGCTAGCTATTGCATGATTTCATGCCACGGATGTATTAGGCTCTGTCCTACTAAATTTTGAATTAAGGAGCTTTCGATGCCCTCAAACGGAAAAGTGATCTCCAGCTACGTGTTCAGAATTTCCAGTAACTTACTATTGTGGATTTTTGCGGCGCTGATCACCGTGCGTTTACCTTGGTGGGTGTTCAACGATTCCGACTCAAAAGCGGCCAGCGTCACTGCGACGATTAGCGAGCTCATTGAGTGGAAGCTTTGGTTCACGTTGATCGCAGCTGCCATCTTTGCAGCGGCACTCATGTTGTTTGTTTCAAGAGAGGATGAGGCAAATCTCGCCATCAGTTCGGCAAATTTCTTATCGAAGATGTTTTTGGAATACTTTTAAATGCAGGTTCCCTGCTGGCGGTCTGCTCACTTTGGCTGCTCAATCCCTTTCTCTCGCTGATTGCTGCTGTAAGTTACTTGATTGGCCTTCGTTTCTGGTATTTGCTCCTGCCACGCCCATAGTAGAAGCGAAAACGTAAATGCAATCCAGAGGCTGCCGAAAATCATAAGTATGGCGGATCTGAAAATAGCTAACATATCTCATCTCGTAAATTTAGTATTTCGAGGCTAAGATGTCTTTGGCTAAAGTCAAGTTCACTGACTGATATCAGTGCGGGGGGGCATCCTGCCTCTGGACAACGGCGAAGCTGCGAGTCCACAGGTCGATTGATAGCTTCCTAAGACGCGTGGGTTCCATGATTTCCGGCATGATCCAGCCTCAAGATGAAGATTTTCAGTTGAGCCGGGGCATAGTTAGAGCCGTCGCCGGACTGGTTCACGTCACGATTGTTAGGAAATACGAAAGTCGGCTGGGTGGCACGTTCTTCATAGTGACCAATGTGCCTATCGGGGCTGCGAATTGTGGGATCCTGTATTGGATTTCTTTGAAATTTGGAGTGGTGTTCGGATCTCTATGCCGTCTCGTGGTAAAGTCCTTGTAGTCTTGAGATCAGCATCGTAGACGGCGATCAGGTCGTTGTTTGTAGTGATGATGTGGCCTCGCAACAGCCGTTTATCTTCCTTCCAGAGTTCCGTCATCTCTTCAGATTTCTCGTGCTGCATAAGCTGATTCGTATCGTCCGCTTTAGCTTTTCCATATTTCTCAGCGGCGAGCCCTGGAACGATCGCTAGAATCAAGATGAAACAGCCAGCGCCGGCAGCAGCGCTGAGAAAAACCGTCATGCCCAGGAGAGTAATGATTGGCTCTCTTACCCAATAGGGCTGCCGCTCTAGCCACGCCCTAAGTTGGGGATTCTCTTTGACTGGTGCGCGCATCATGACGATGGCAAAAGTAGATAAACCGATCATTGTTAGAACGATGTGCCATGGAATGTTGCCCAGAAGCCGAATTCCCTGGACAACAGTGACGTAATAGCCGTGGATGATTTTCCAATCTGCAGCCTGTGGGAAGGATGTTGGCTGAACGCCAACGCCTGTAAGATAGGTCGAATAAGCTACATCGCCTGACAGATGGAGGCAAAATCCCATAATGGTGGCGACAGCCAATAGCCCGCCAGCAATAGTCGCCAGTGTGGATGCGGTTTGCGAGAGCGATTGTGAAATCAATCGCTCTGCTTGTATGGCCGATCTGTCCTTGTTGACAATTCTTTCGGTGATTTCTTTGTCAGTCACTATGGCAGGCTCCGCGTCTTTTTCCTGGATTATTTCATCGGAATTGAAGTTCTGCTTGATTGCGATGCTCGTTATGGTGAATCGGGGGTGAGGACATCCAGCTTAACTGCGGAAGCTGGGTTGGAAGTTTTGGATGTCGATGATATGCGTCCGGGAGCTTGCGGCCGCAAAACGGTGCTTTCAGAGGTCATAGCACAACTTCTCCGGACGAACTGTGGTCCTGCTTCCGTAAGCCGGCCGACAAGCACCAAGTTGTCGTTGATGCGAGCTACTTTGTCGCCTTCAAGTGGAGCGCATGCCGCGTCCTGCTGCAAATCAAGGAAGAAAGCACTGTAAGCGGCAACCCATCGCATAGCTGGGTAGACGACAGATTGGCTATTCGATAGGGCAGATGTTCCAAATAAAACCACAAATGCAGAAAGCCCCCTGATCAGAGTAACGATTACATCTAAGTGACCATTTGTGGCTTCGGATCTGGAAAGCTTCAGTAGACCCCATCCCATGGCAAGAAAGGCAGGGATGGCGCCAAGGACGGTCATTAGAGTCGCTGTCACGGGCACAACGGAGAGCAGGCTGAGCAATGCACTCGACGTTGGGAAAAGGGATGCCTGCTGGCTGGTTGCTTCATTGACTACGACTCTGCCCACCCCTGTTGCTGCTGCGAGTGCTATTGCTCCAAATACTGTGACTGAAATCTTCATCAAAGGATGGCCCAGTTTGGGCGTCACCCACCCGTAAGTGTCTCCAAGGAAAGCGATAGCTAACAGCGAGCAACTGGCATAGAAGGCCACGTCTGAAGAAACAGAGCTTGGTGATCTTAGGAAAAGAGCGATGGAGGCAAGCATGCAAACGGCGCCACCTAGATAGAGGCGAATCACCCAGTGATGATTTAGCCACCAAGTTTTTATCCTCTCAGCAATCGATGCTTGGCCGGTGCCGTATCTAGCTCTTCCGCAATTTCCATACTGCGCTCCTCTTGGATGTGTGCCGAAAGTAACGGCGGGCAATCTCAAGGAACGCGACTCGGGGGCAAGATAGGATGAGTTGGTGGTTTGAGTCCGAGAAGGGCAGCACCTCAGGCGCATTGAACGTCAGCAGGAAAGTGGCATAGGCGTTTAGGAAGTCCTTCAGCTGGTCAACTGCACCCGGAGCACCACCAAAACCATGGGGAGTCCGCTGAGCACCGAGGTGACCCAGAAAGCCCCCATCACGCTCAGCGGCGGCATCACACCACTGGCCCCAACTGAAGCTCTGGTCGTGCCGTCTCGCTCCGCCTTCCTTAGGCCCCGCCGAGCCATCAGCGGCCTAACGATGAAGCCCAGTGAGCTCAGAAAGAGCGGGCTGAGGGAGAAGTAGAAGTAGAAGAGCCGATCGCGCGGGGATCTCCGCTTGCGGAGCCTCCTGGAACGACTGAGCGAGGAGGATGGGGAGCGCTCGCTGCGCATTCGGCTTCCACCGGAGGTGGTCCCGCGTTCGACTCGCAACTTCTTTCTGTCAGAAAATTACCCATAACCTTGTCAGGATTGTCTGATTTCAGTGTAGGCCAAGCACGTCGCATCGCCATCGTGCGAAACCGAACTCTAGCGGTGTCAGTATCTTGGCATTGCCGTGGTCGTCTGCCAGCCCGCTTCAGGGCGTGACAGCGTGTTGACAAGCCCATGGCTCTGAGCAACCTTCGTTTGCGCGAGAGCATTGGGGAATGACTGCTGGTCGCGCTTCGCGCGCTCTCGAAACCTTCTACCTAGGGCTGGCCATTGCCTGCGTGGGCGAGCGCTGCTGCTTGCTGTGCGCAGCATTG
>NZ_QEYV01000051.1:0-17482 GCF_003992815.1 Xanthomonas sp. DAR33341
AGCAACGGCGCGCCCAAGCAGCAAGCGATCTGGCTGGACGACCTACCGGTCGGCCTGCTGGCCAACGCCAACTCGCTGCACTACATCGAACCCGACCACCTGGGCAGTCCGCGCGTAGTGATCGACCCAACCCGCGATGTGGCTGTATGGACGTGGAGCCTGAAGGGCGAAGCCTTCGGCAACACCGCGCCGAATCAGGATCCGGATGGCGATGGCGCGGCGCTGGTGCTGGATATGCGGTTTCCAGGGCAGCGGTTTGATGTGGCGAGTGGTTTGAATCAGAACTACTTCCGGGACTACGATCCGGCTGCGGGTCGGTATGGGCAAAGTGATCCGATTGGCTTAGGGGGTGGAGTTTCAACTTATGGCTATGTTTACGGATCTCCTCTTAACTCGACAGATCCGCTAGGACTACAAACAACAGTTGATACGTGGTGCAGGCAGCACCCGGTAGAATGTGCAGCGATTTTCGCAATGGGCGCCATTACGACAACTCCTAAAACAGGAAGCATCGCTCTTCCCAAACCCGACACACAAGAGAAATGTAAGACGTGCTCGGACATTTATCCTGAGTACGACGAATGCTCGGAAATGTCACGCTACTATCCGTATGCATCATCTGCCCACTCACTCCTTGACTTTCCGAGAGGTAGCAGAGCTAGACCTGCCACACCTGCAATGGGTGGAATATGCTCAATGAAGGGGGTACATCAGACGGTATTCCTAAATGGCGCGTACATGGGGTCTATATTTTCTTGCAGATGCTGCACAAATACCGGCGGCGGACCAGTGATTAGTGAAATATGGGGAAATAACCGTGGCCGCTAATAACTTACTTGACGAAGTTAAAATGATAGCAACTAAACTATCGCCAGATTTGAAACTATTTAAAATAAGAAATAAAGATGGGATTTTGCAACTAGGATTTAGTGATCCCAATTCATTTGCGACTGCAGTCGTGGCCGCAAGCGGAGCAAATATTAAAGCAGGAATTACTGGGACCTTCCTGAAAGGCGAAATCTTCCCATCAATTGAAAATTGCATAATTGAACTATATTTAGATCATGAATGCAAGGACATTAGATTAATATTTTTTTTATACGAAATAATTCAAATAGAACTCGAAAATAAAATAATCACGCCTGCTGAATTTGAGAAATACAGAAAAAATTTAAAGGTTCACGAGTTAGCTTTAGATACTCAGCCCCCCGCTACCTTTGACCAATGACGCCCACACATAGGGCCATTGCGTCGGCGATTACCATGAACTACCGCTACAACGGCCGCGGCGAGCAGGTGCGCCGCTTCCTCGGCACCACCAACACCTACACGATATTTGATGAAGCCGGCCACTGGCTAGCCGACTACGACAGCGACGGCGCGCCCAAGCAGCAAGCGATCTGGCTAGATGACCTACCAGTCGGTCTGCTGGCCAACGCAAGCAAACTGCACTACATCGAACCCGATCACCTGGGCAGCCCGCGCGTGGTGATCGACCCCACCCGCGATGTCGCAGTGTGGACGTGGAGCCTGAAGGGCGAAGCCTTCGGCAACACCGCGCCGAACCAAGATCCTGATGGGGATGGTGCGGCGCTGGTGTTGGATATGCGGTTTCCGGGGCAGCGCTTCGATGCGGCGAGTGGGTTAAATCAGAACTACTTCCGAGACTATGAGGCTGCTATCGGGCGATATGGGGAGAGTGATCCGATTGGGTTAGGAGGCGGGCTAAATTCTTACGCTTACGGTAGTTCCAACCCACTAAGCAATGTAGATCCTAGCGGACTACAAGCTATTCCTCTCCCGATCCCTCTACCCGTTGTGACACCAGGGCTAGGGCAAGCAGAAAATGGCATGGAAGACGCTGGCGGACCTCGTCTACCAGAGCCAACTGCCGTAGGAATTTTGAGCGGAATTTATCAGATCTCTAAAATAGCGCCCGGATTCTCTTTACTCGATCAGTCGTTGAGTATCGCAAACGCACTATGCCCTGAAAACGCCGATTTCTGTAATCAGCGATACAAGGCCGAACTGGCAACCTGCAGAGCACTTGGGCGAGCAGAGAGAGCTGGGCGCATTCAGAAAGGAAGCGCAGCCCGGTGCTACGGCTCAGCAGAAGAACGTTTAAATGCATGTTTAAATAATCGTCCCGAGCCCCCCTTTCATGGCTGGCCACAATAAAGGAAAATTATGTTCGAAGAATATCGACACATTGTCTATTTCGTATCAAGAAATGACGAGTCTTTCCTCAGAATTGATAGGCTACTGAATAACGGAAGAACTGACTTCTATACTGAAATAAAAGTTCCTGAATCTATCAGTGGCGACCCCTGGAAGTCATTTGATACAGTTTCCGAATCTCTTGGAAAATCAATTTGCATTGACAATCCATCTTTGAGGCGAGAGCTCGGCATAGATAGCGATTAATAAAATTATTAAAAACATATCGGACCCATTAACCAACTACTGGTGATTTTAAAAGGGTCATGAGCATCACATTCATCTGCCAGCATCATCCTGACCAGCGCCCGCAAGCAATCCAGGACACCCGCCCGGGTGGGCTAGACGTGGGCTTCGGCTTCGACCCGGTTGGCAACCTCACCGCGCTGACGCCCGCTGGTAATTCCACGCCGGAGATTGGCCTGGGCTACGACACGCTGGGCCGCCTCACCGGCTTCAAGGACGGCACCACCGGCACGCTGATCGACGGCTACAGCGCTGATGCCACCGGCAACCGCCTCAGCGCCAAGGTCGGCACCACCACGCAGGTCTATAGCTACCCGACCGACAGCCACCGCCTCAGCGCCGTCGCCGGTGTCGCTCGGACCTATGATGCCACCGGCAACACCATCGCCATCGGCGGCACCGTCCGCCAATACACCTACGACACCAGCGGCCGCATGGCCCAGGCCCGCCGCGCTGGCGCGGTGACCATGAACTACCGCTACAACGGTAAAGGCGAACAGGTGCGCCGCTTCCTCGGCACCACCAACACCTACACGCTCTTTGATGAAGCCGGCCACCGGCTAGGCGACTACGACAGCAACGGCGCGCCCAAGCAGCAAGCGATCTGGCTAGATGACCTACCAGTCGGTCTGCTGGCCAACGCAAACAAACTGCACTACATCGAACCCGATCACCTGGGCAGCCCGCGCGTGGTGATCGACCCAACGCGAGATGTGGCGGTATGGACATGGAGCCTGAAGGGCGAAGCCTTCGGCAACACCGCGCCGAATCAGGATCCGGATGGCGATGGTGCGGCGCTGGTGTTGGATATGCGCTTCCCGGGGCAGCGGTTTGATGCGGCGAGTGGGTTGAATCAGAACTACTTCCGGGACTATGAAGCGGCTACCGGGCGGTATGGGCAGAGTGATCCGATTGGATTTCGCGGAGGGATCGGCACCTACGTATATGGCCGATCAAGCCCATTCCGTTGGTCGGACAAACTTGGCCTGCTTCCGGGTGATTGTTACAGGACAGAAAATTTGGCAGCAGCTCAGGCGCTTAAAGACATCCTGCCGACGTCGATAAAGGAAGACTTGGAATACGGCGGCTGGGTATATCAAAAATCGAACGGGTACTACAGTTACACAGCGCCACGTCGCGGGCTGACCTCTTCAGTGAATCCTGGCCCGCGGCCAGATGGAGCAACTGGCGCGTACCACACGCACGGAGATGTAACTCCCGGCTATGTGGGGGAAGCGTTCTCAAAGGCTGACACAAGAGTACCCTATGGAGATGCCGCCTACTTAGGAACACCCTCGGGCAAGTTATTGAGATTTTCCACTTCAGGCTCGCCTTACAGTGATCTCCCTGACGCGATTTCGAGCTCTGGCTGTGGATGTGACGGCAACAACAATAAGCTCCTGGAATTTCTCAGCAATGCATTAGGATGGCAATTATGAAATTCAAATTCTTCATGCTATTTTTATCTTTATTCTTAGCCGGCGTTTCTGGCGACGAACCCAATGATGCAAAAACCATTAAAGCGATTGAAGTAGCGAGCAAAGATTTTCAAAATCGAATAATAGAAATGTACCCACCCAGCGGCGATTACTCGCCGCTGCGAAACCTCGACTCTTATTCGATGGGAATTGCCAAAACACCCTCAAAAATAATAGTCGTTTTTTTAGTGGATAAGCGCTTAGGAATTATAGGTGGCGGCGGAGAATACACGCTAAGCAAAAAGAACTCGGAAATCATAAGCTTTAAGGGGTATGAATAAGTTCTTTCCGGACAGGGCCCTCGTCGATTACGTGCACAACGCCCAGGGCCAGATCACAAAGGTCGACGTGATCCCTGCCGGCGGCAGCCGTCAGCTAATGCTGGGCAATGCGACCTACTACCCGTTCGGCCCCGCTGCCGGTTGGACCTACGACAATGGCCGCACCCTCGCCGGCCAGTACGATCTGGACTACCGCCCGCAGGCCATCCAGGACACCCGCCCGGGCGGGCTGGACGTGGGCTTCGGCTTCGACCCGGCCGGCAACCTCACCGCGCTGACGCCCGCAGGCAATCCCACGCCGGAGATCGGCCTGGGCTACGACACCCTGGGCCGCCTCACAGCGCTCAAGGACGGCCGCACCGGCACGCTGATCGACGGCTACAGCGTTGACGCCACCGGCAACCGCCTCAGCGCCAAGGTCGGCACGGCCACGCAGGCCTACACCTACCCCACCGACAGCCATCGTCTCAGTGCCGTGGCAGGCGTCGCCCGCAGTTACGATGCCACCGGCAACACCACCGCCATCGGCGGCATCGCCCGCCAATACACCTACGACACCACCGGCCGCATGGCCCAGGCCCGCCGCGCCGGCGCGGTGACCATGAACTACCGCTACAACGGTAAAGGCGAACAGGTGCGCCGCTTCCTCGGCACCACCAACACCTATACGCTCTACGATGAAGCCGGCCACTGGCTGGGAGACTACGACAGCAACGGCGCGCCCAAGCAGCAAGCGATCTGGCTGGACGACCTACCGGTCGGCCTGCTGGCCAACGCCAACTCGCTGCACTACATCGAACCCGACCACCTGGGCAGCCCGCGCGCGGTGATCGACCCAACCCGCGATGTGGCGGTGTGGACGTGGAGCTTGAAGGGCGAAGCCTTCGGCAACACCGCACCGAATCAGGATGCTGACGCCGATGGTGCGGCACTGGTGTTGGATATGCGCTTCCCGGGGCAGCGGTTTGATGCAGGGAGTGGGTTGAATCAGAACTACTTCAGGGACTATGAAGCAGCTACTGGGCGGTATGGGCAAAGTGATCCGGTTGGTCAAATCGGCGGGTTAGCGACCTATGGATATTCTTATGCATCGCCACTCATTTACTTTGACCCAAATGGCTTAAACCCTGCAGTAGGCTGTTTTATCGGCGCATGGGCAGGACCAGTCGGTTGCGGCGTGGGTGCAGCTATCGGCGCGGCAGTGGCTGTCGCCGCCGTCATGAGCATGCCGGGCGATACACATAACGTGGCGATGCCCATTACCCAGGAGTCACGGGGTAAGAGTGATCAAGTAGTACTACCTCCGGTTAACCCGGGACGGGATTGTGATGGCAACTGCATGCCCTGCCCCAAAGGCGCAAGATGGTTTGTTAATAAGCCCGGCCATGGTCACAACAATGGATACTGGCACGTCATAAATTACAATCAAGACCCTCGAACCTGCATGTGCTACCCAGATCGCCCAAGCGGTGGACTCCAAGGATTTTGACTGTGAAAGATGTTACCTCAAGAATGGAAACTTTCCGCAAAGCCGCCTGCCATAATTGGAACAACTACCTAATGCCAGGTGAAAATATCCTGCAACTAGACGTTGAGCAATCTTTCGAAATTATTGAGAGGGAGCTTTTGAGATGCTTAGTACTCAGTGATATGGAGGACGCCGCAGATAAATATAGGACGAAAGCAATTGATTGCTTAGCAGTTCACTTAATAGAAGATCCCAGTGAAGGTCCAGCATATAAATCGGCCTTTTCTGACGAAGGGAACACCCGCTGGGACGAGCTAAACCCAGCAGACCTAGGTAAATCGCTTGAACTTAGGTTTTATGATTTTTTCGACTGGAATCATTACAGCTTAATAAATTACGAATTTGTTCGCGCAGTAGACGTTTCGGGCGAAAAGCGTTTTTTAATTCCTACAAATCTATGTAGATTCAGTCTGATTGAATAATAAATTCATATGCAATTGGAACCAATTCTCCGTTCTTGGAAATCACTCACCTATAAGAATCCAGCTCTAGTTGACACACCTATCATTTCGATGGCAACCTCCGCCTCAAGGAGCGTAGAAACTCCTCTCATAGCGGCACCCACCTCCGTCAAAACGGTGGGTTTTTTGTGCCTGCTTGCAGGCGCAAGCCGACGCGATGCCTGCGTCGGGAGGGCGGCTAATACAACACTCCTTCGGGAGGAATACGCCCGCCGGCTATGAGCGGTTTCTAACCTCCCGACATTCCGTCGCCGGCCGGCGACGGTGCCTGTTCTTCGAAGGAGGCGTTGTCATGACAGATGCATCGGTATTGCAGGTTGGTGGGCGTCGTCGCCCCGTGATGCTGGCGGAGGTGAGGCGATGAGCCGGGCGCAGTCTCCAACCGCCAAGCGGTCCAAATCAAATACCAAGCGCGCCGCTTCCGCCAAGCGAGCAGCTACGCCGGTAAAGGACACGCAGCCCATGCGGCTGGTGCCGTCACCCACGTTCGATGTGGACAACCTCGCCTTCGACCGTCGCCACAGGCCTCCCGTGGACGATCTGCCGCCGCGGCCACCGCGCAAAGCGCGCACACCCACGCGCTGCACGGTGGGCTATGCGTTCTACGATGCAGCGCCGGGCCGGCCGCACAGCCAGCGGATTCCCAGCTTGCGCATGCGCGGGCTGTGGCTGGAGCAGTTGGGGTTTGCGGTTGGGTGCAAGCTGCAGATCACTGCGCGTAATGGCGAACTGGTGGTGACGGTGGCGGAAGATTCCATACGGTGAAGCTGAAAGGCGAGTCTCTGTGCGACTGGAACGCCGCTAGGCTTCGCCCCGTACCCTCACCCCAACCCCTCTCCCGAGGGGAGAGGGGCTTTGTTTTGCGCGCCAGAAGGTTCATGCGAAATTGCTGTGCGCTTTGGCTTTGCCGTCTGGTAGTAGACCTTCCCCCCTCTACAAGACACGTTGCAGCAAGATCGACAGCGCGCTGACTTCGGCATTCACGCCGACTCCAACACCCAACACCCAAACGCAGGCCCGGCCGAGTAGCCTTTCTCCGGTTCGATACGAATCTTCAAGGTGGCGCGGCCGGCCACTGCTGCCGGCAAAACGTAATCCACATCGACGAAATCCAGGCCGCGGTTGCCGTCCAGGCGTTCGTTGGCGATGAGTTCGCCGTCGGCGAGGATGCGGAAGCGGCGGCGGGTTTCGTCGCCCCAGTAGCGCAGGCGCAGGATGCGGGCCTGGGCGGTATTGCGCAGGGTGAAGGCCATGAAGCCGCCGGTACGCACGTCGCGGCCGGGCCGGCGGCGGTAGCTGAGCGGGTTGGAATTTTCCCCCTGCAGTGCATGCGCCTTTTCGGAGGCTTCATCGCCCAACGCGATGCGATCGAGTGCGCGGGTGTCGAGTGCGTCTTGCTTCGCCTCTGCTGCCGCCTGTTCGGCCTGGCGTTGTTGCCATGCGGCGGCGTCGCGGTGTTCCAGGTAGACCGCGCTGCGGCGGTCGAACTGGGCGTAGAACGGCGAAAACTGCCACTGCTGCGCGCCATCGGTGTAAACGAAGGCTGGCTTGCCCGGCGCTGGCTGCAGGCGTTGCAGAACTTCCTGGCCGCCGATCAATGCCGGGGTCTTGCCCGACCACGGCTTGGCGGCATCTCCCAGATCCACGGCGAGCACCAGCGGGCCGCGCAGCACCGAGACCCAGGCGGGATCGTCCGGGGTGGATTCCAGGCGCAGCGGCATATCGAACGACAGGCTCAGGGTATCGCCGGGCTGCCAGACGCGCGTGATGCGTAGATAGCCATCGCTGGCGCTGCCATCGACAGGTTGGCCATTGAGTTGCAGGTGCGGTTGTTGCGCCCAACCCGGCACGCGCAGTGCGAGCGTGCGTTGCGCTGGCGGCGCGCCATCGATGCGCAGCGAGGCGCTGCCCTGCTCCGGCAAGGCGCTGTGCAAGGTCATGTTTAGCCCGGCGGCGTCGCGCACCGTGGAGGGCACGTATAAGTTGACATAGACGCCCTGCCCGTCCTGCCAGTAGATGGAATCGCCGAACTGCGCGTGCGCTTCCATGCCGCTGCCGACGCAGCACCAGAAATCGTCGAACGGCGACGACCAACCACGCGCTTCGCCGGCCAGCAGCGGCGTCATGTAGGTAAACATGCCGGTGCGTGGATGCTGCTGTGCCATCACATGGTTGAGCAGCGTGCGCTCGTAGTAATCGAACAGCTCCGCCTGCGGGCCCCATTGATACAGGTGGCGGGTGAGCTTGAGCATGTTGTAGCTGGCGCAATGCTCGCAAGTCTGTTCGGTAAGGAATTTCGAGATGCTGTCCGGCTGCTGAAAATATTCGCGGTCGCCGTTGCCGCCGATCACATAGGTGTGGTGGTCGGCGACGGTGTGCCAGAAGAAGCGCGCTGCGGCGCCCGATGCGGCATCGCCGGTGACTTCGTACTCGCGCGCCAAACCGATCAGTTTGGGGATATTGGTATTGGAATGCTGGTGCGCCAGTTCGTCGCGCTGGGCGATCAACGGGTCGAGCACGGCGTGATGATGCAGGCGCTGCGCCAGTGCCAGCCACTGCGCATCGCCGGTTTGCACATGCAGTTCGACGAACGATTCGTTGAGGCCGCCGAATTCGCACGACAGCACCTTTTGCAATTGTGCGTCGTCGAGCGCAGCGAAGACGCCCTGCAGGTAACCGGCCAGAGCCACCGCCACCTGCAGCGCTTGCGCGTTATCGCAATGCGCATGCACGTCGAGCAGTCCGGCGAACAATTTGTGCCAGGTGTACAGCGGCGCCCAGCTGCCGTTGAGATAGAACGGCGCCGGGTCGATCTTGCCGCGCTTGAGCTCGTCGAAGACCGCGCGCCCGCTCTCGATCTGCCCGGCTGCGTTCTTGCGTGTGAAGCCGGCCACATAGCCATCGCCGGCATGCGCCTGGCAGCGCGCCAATTCGCTGACCAGATACCCGGTGCGCGTGCGGCATTGCGTATCGCCGGTTTGCGCGTGCATCAGTGCCAGCGCACTGAGATAGTGGCCGAGCGTATGCCCGGCGATGGTGTCCGCTTCCCAACCGCCATAGGCTGGCGCCTTCGGGTCGAGGCCGGCGTACAGCACGAAGTTGTGCAACAGCCGGTCCGGCTGCAGCCGCATCAGGTAGCGCCGATTGGTGTGCAGCGCATCCAGGAACAACGATGGCGTGAGCCGGACCTGGGCAAGCGGCACCGCGCGCACGCTGCCCGGTTGCGCAGCGTTGGCCTGGGCCGGAAAGCGTAGGAAGCCTGCAGCAACTGCCAGGCTGCTCCAGGCCAGAAAGCGCCGCCGCGACACCGATGGCGTGTGGTTGCAGGTCGGTTCGGGTGCATGCGTTTCCGTCATGGGATCACCTTAACTCCTGAAAGCGCGCACGCATGCGCGCGTGGTCGCGACAACGTGATCGCAGCTCCCCTGGCAACGCTAGCCGTGGCATGGCATCTGCGCGACCGATCGCACCCGGCCGCGCAGCGCCGCAACAACGGCGCACTCAGAACTTCACCGTCGCACGTGCCCAATAGAAGCGGCCGAGCAGATCGTAGGTGGCCACGTCGGTGTTCGCATTTCCCACGTTGTTGGAGTAATACAACGGCGGCTGCTTGTTGGCGATGTTGTCCACACCAACTTCGAAGCGCGTATGCCATGGCTCCACGTTGTAGCCAAGCTGCAGATTGTTGTAGACGTAGGCGCCGATATTGCGTACCACCGTCGGTTCGCTGGCATCGGCCGACAGGCTCTGGTCCGGATCCGAATTGCCGATGGCGGTATGCCCCACATAACGGATGCGCCAGGTGGCGCTCCAGTCGTCCAGTGCCCAGCTGACCGTACCCAGTGCGCGCCAGCGCGGGAAATTGCCGTAGGCCTGGGTGTAGCGGCCCACGTTGTGGATGGTGACCGAGCTGGGGTCGGTGGTGTCTGGCAGCACGTCGTAACGGGTGAGATAGGTGCCGTTGAGGCCGGCGGTGACATTGCCCCATGCCATTGCAGGCAAGCGGTAGGTCAGGTTGAAGTCCATGCCCTTGGCCCATAGCTTGCCCAGATTGACGGTGGGCTCGGCGATGTAATTGATGGTGCCGTTGCCGTTGCGATGGATCAATGCGCAGAACGCGCTGGCCGAGTTGGCGAAGCATTGATTCAGCACCGTCTGCGCCGACACCGTGGTGATGGTGTCTTCCAGGTCGATACGCCACCAGTCCGCGCTCAGCGACAGGCCGTCGATCCATTGCGGGTCGTAGACGAAGCCGACGTCGTAGGACCTGCCGGTTTCCGGCTTGAGCTGGTAGCCCGCCACTGCCGCGCCGGAGACCTTGCCCGACACCTGCCCGTCCGATTGCTGGTAGCTGCCATCGGTGGGCACATTGGCACAGGCCACCGTGTTGCCGCCGGTGTAGCCGTTGCACGGGTCGTTGACGGTGGCCGCGTCGCCGGCCACGCCGGCATACAGCTCGTTGATGTTGGGTGCGCGAAATACCTGCGAGACGGTGCCGCGCAACAACAGGTTTTCGATGGGGCGGTATTCCAGCGACAGCTTGCTATTGGTCTTGCTGCCCACCGAGCTGTAGTCGGAAAAGCGCGTGCCCACGGTGATGTTCAGCGCATTGATGCCGGGCAGATCCTTGAGCAGCGGGAACAGCGCTTCGGCATAGGCCTCCTTGACATCGAAGCTGCCGCTCAAGGTGGAAGAACAGAATTCGATTACGCCGCACAGCCCGTTTTCATCGCCGGTCCACAGCGGGTCCGAGGCAGTGGTGGAGCGTTCCTTGCGGTACGACATGCCGGCCGCCAGGCTGGCCTCGCCGGCCGGCAACGCGAACAACGTGCCGTTGGCATTGGCCTCGAATTGCTTGACCGTGTACACGCTGGTGACGATGGGGTTGACCACCATGCCCTGCAACGTGTCCAGGTTGGAGCTGTCGTTGAGGTTGAAGAAATTCAACGGCGTGCAGCCGGCAATCGCTGCGCCTGCGCTGCCGCATTTGACCGTGCCGTCGCTGTCCAGGAACGATGGGCCGATGGCTTGATTGAACGCGGCATAGTCGAGAAAGCCGTTGTTGATCGACTTCTGTTTGACCTTGCCGTAATTGAAGGTGGCATCCCACTGCCAGGAACTGTCGCCGAAGCGGCCGCGCAAGCCGGGGCTGATCTGGAAGTTGTAGGTGTTGTACTGATAGCGGCGATTGCCCAGCACGGTGGCGCGCGTGTTGAGGTCGTTGTAGGAGGTGCCGGTGCTGCGATCGGTGCCGAAATTGACGCCGAACGGGTTGTAGTAACTCTGCGCCGACACCAGGATGTTGTCGCCATTGGAGAAGATCGGAATCGGCGCAATGATCGATGCCGATTCGGTTTTACTGAACCAGGTGTTGACGTAGCCCTCGACGCTGTCGCTGAAGCGGTACGTGCCCAGCAAAAAAGCGTTGGTGCGTTTTTGCGGGGTCTGCAACAGGTTGAATGGCTGGTAGTTGTACGAGTCTGCGCTGGCGTTGTAACAATGGAAATCGCCCGGGCCGGCGCGGCCGCTGACACCGCTGTTGAGGGTGACGCGCCCGCAGCCATTGGATTGTGCAAGCAACTGCGATTGATCCGACCCATCATTGAAGTTGACCGAGCCGGTGGGCGTGGCGGAGGAGCCCTGCTTCACCGGTTGGCCATTGGTCAGGGCGAGCGCGTTCTTGGAGTAATCGCGCGCCGCTGCCGAGACGGCATCGATGTTGTGATACGACAGGCCGCCGATCAGGCTGCCGCGCTCCCAGGTCCTGCCGGCGGTCAAGGTGAAGTTGCGGCGGTTGCCATCGCCTTCGCTGCTGGTGCCGAAGTCGCTGCTGAACTGCACGCCGTCGAAGCGCGAGCGCAGGATGAAGTTGACCACCCCGCCGATCGCATCGGAGCCGTACACCGCAGAGGCGCCGTCGCTGAGCACCTCGATGCGTTCGATCATGCTGGAAGGAATGGCGTTGACGTCGTTGTAAGCCAGGCGGATGCCGTTGACCAGCACCAACGTGCGCTTGTCGCCCAGGCCGCGCAGCGAGATCGCCGAGGCGCCGGTGCCGCCGCCGTTGTTGGTATAGGGATTGGTGGCATTGCCGGCGATGGATGGCAATTCCTGCAGCAGATCGCCCACGGTCGCCTTGCCGGTGGCAGCGATCTGTTCCTGGCTCACGGTGACCACCGGATTGGCGGTTTCGGTATCCACGCGACGCAGGCGCGAGCCGGTGACGACCACGCTGTCCAGCGTCTGCGTCGCATCGCCACCAGCAGCCTGCTGCGCAGACACCGGCGCAACGGCACCTGCCGACAGCGCCAGCAACAGCGCGGTAGTGAGCATGCTCGGTAACGGCCGCGTGGTGGCGCTGATCGTGCGGGAGAGAGGCAACGGCAACATCGGCATGCAGGGCTCCTGAGTGTTACGAAAGACAAACCGTGGGCAATACCTGCCCGTGCCGGCGTACAGCGGCGCAGGGCGACATAGGTGGCAGACGCACGCTGCAGCGAAACCGCTGGCAACGGTCGTGTTGCAGACACGCAGACAACATGCGACGCAGGCGACCGAACAGTCGCGCAGCAACGCGTGTTGCAGGAAGGTAGTGCATTCCACACTGGATGCGCTTATGCGCTCCAGTTTTCATCAGTTGGTCACAATGTGCCTGTGCGCAGACGCTACGTCTTGTCGCATTTGGCGAACGCGCATGCGGAAAACAGCATGGTTCGCAACTGAACGATCATGCCTGGCGGCATGAGCGCGCTCGAGCCCGCACGCAATGCGCACGGCTGTGCGCGATTGCAGTGCGGATGAAGCCGACAAGGATTCGCGACGGATGCCACCCGCAGCGCACGTGCATCACGGCGCCGGCGCGGCTGGCGCGGCTGCGGTGCGATTCCACTCCGGCGTTGGCGCTTGCTGCATCCAGCGCAGGAAGAAATCCAGCAGGCGGCGCCTGCCGTAGTCGCCACCGGCACCGTGATCGCCACCCGGCACGACCAGCAGATCGAAGTCCTTGCCGGCCTTGATCAGGCGATCGGCCACCTGGAAGGTGCTGGCCGGGTCGACATTCATGTCCATGTCGCCGGTCACCAGCAACAGATGCCCCTGCAGGCGCGCGGCATTGTCCACGTTCGACGATGCGGCGTACCACGGGCCGACCGGCCAGCCCATCCACTGTTCGTTCCACCAGATCTTGTCCATGCGGTTGTCGTGACACCCTGAATTGGCCACACCCGCCACATAGAACTCCGGATGAAACAGTAGCGCCCCCAACGCGTTCTGCCCGCCCGCCGAGGTACCGTACACACCGACACCGCCGTCGATGTCGTACCACGGGTACTGCGCCGCGGCGGCCTTGTGCCAGGCGATACGATCCGGCAACCCGGCGTCCTTGAGATTGCGCCAGGCCACATCGTGGAAGGCGCGCGAGCGGTTGTTAGTGCCCATGCCATCGATGGACGCCACCGCAAAACCCATCCCGGTGAGCGACGGTGTGGCGGTGGTAAAGCTCTTGGGGACGAACGAGCCCTGCGGGCCGGCATAGATGTCTTCGACGACCCGGTAGCGCTGCTGCGGATCGAGCTGCTGCGGGCGATGGATGACGCCCCAGATCTCGGTCCTGCCATCGCGCCCGGTGGTGTGGAACGGCAGTGGCGCCTGCCATCCTGCGGCCAGCAGGCGGCTCAGGTCGGTGCGCTCCACCGTGCGTGCCAGGCTGCCATCTGCGCTGCGCCGCAGCTCCAGCACCGGGCCCAGATCCACGCGCGAATACAGATCCAGTAGCCACCTTCCATCCGGCGAATAGCGCACCTCATGATCGGCAGCCAGCGGCGTCAAGGCGGTGAGCCCGCGGCCATCCAGGCCGATGCGATAGGCATGGCGATAGTACGGGTCCTCGCCAGGCCGCATGCCCGAGGCGGTGAAGTACACCTGCCCTGCCGCTTCGTCGATGCGATCGAGCTTGCGCACCACCCAGTCGCCCAGCGTGATCTAGCGGATCACCTCGCCGCTGCGCCCGTCGTACAGATACAGGTGCTCCCAGCCATCGCGCTCGGATGCCCACACGATCTGCGCGCCATCGTCCAGGTCCTGGCGTGCGTGCTTGCCGCCGTTTTCATGCTCGCCACTGAGCTCGGAGTATTCGATGAAGGTGGGCGATGTCTCTTCGATCAGCGTGCGCGCGGCGGCCGTCCGCGCGTCGACTTCGATCACCCGGTACAGCTGGTGACCGCGTGCGTTGTATTCGAAGGTGAAGCCGCGGCTGTCCTTCCACCAGACCATCTCGCTCAAGGCAAAGGCATTGGGCAGCAAGGTCATCGCCACCGGATGGGCTGCGTGCGTGGCGACGTCGAACAAGACCGGCTGCATCATCGGCAGCACATCGCCCGGCTTGGGATAGACCTGCTGATGCAACTTCGGCTGCACCTGACCGGCGGGCGCCGACTCGATGTAATAGACCATGCGCGGCGGCGGTGCCTTGACCCGATACGCAGCCAGATGCTGCGAATCCGGGGACCACACCACGCTGTCGAGCGCGTAGTAATCATCCGTGCTGCCATCGTGGCTGAGCACGCTGCGCTCGTGACTGCCGACCGGCGCGATGACCAGATTGCCCTGCTCCACCCAGGCACGCCAGCGGCCATCCGGCGATAACATGGCCTGGCGTTCGCCCTGCTTGAGCGGCAGGCGCATGTCCATCGATTCGGCCGGCAGGTCGCGTTCGGGCAGACGCGCGCAGCGATAGCGCAGCAGATCGCACTGCCAGCCGAGCTTCGCCAACTGGAAGCTCAGGCGCTGCTGTTCCAGGGTGGGCTCGTCAAGCTGCAGTCGCGCTGCGTCGACCGCCTTGGCACCGGCCTGCGTCAATGCTGCGGCCAGCCGCGCGTGATCGAAGGCCAGTGTGTTGCGGCCACTGGCCGCCTCCACCAGGCGGTATTCGATCGCCGGCAGCTGCTTGCTGCGCGCCACCCCACGCCGATAGAGAAAATGCCCGGCATCCACCCACACCGGCGCCGTAGGCTGCCGGTCCACCAGCGAGGCATAGTGATCGGACAAGCCCATTGCCTGCGTGTACTGCGCCGGCGTGGGAGCGGGGAGTGGCGCCGCCGCCACCGGCACGATGTGCGCCAGTGCAAGAGACACGCACCAGATTGGGATGGTGCGTAAGCGCATGGCGGGGATGTGTGGCATCTGTGACCTCACGGAAGGTTTGAGAAGACAGCATGGCGTTGATGGACGATGGCCGAGCCGCTGACTGCAACCGCAGCGACAGACACACACCAAGGACGGTGCGGCAGGCCGCCAGGGAGAGCAGGCGCGCCTGCGGTACGAATGCGAAACCTCACCTGGCCATGCGGGGTCAAGCGCATCAGCGCGACTGAAACACCTAGGACACGTTCGCAGGGCACGCGCGGCCAGTACGCGGAAGCTACTTCGTCAGACCCCAACAGTGCACTCCACCGCCTGCGCACCGTCCGCCATCGTTCCACTGCCGCACGCAGCGCTTGGTCAGCTGCGTCACGGCGCATCGCACCGCTTGCTGTCAGCGACCGTGGCAGATGGCAGGCGTTGTGGCTGGGGGGCCAGCACTTCCCATTCCTGTACTGCCAGCGCGGCGTAGCTGGCAGCACCGCCAGAGGCGTCCATGACCACACGTACGCAACGTGTCGTCACCGGCGCGAACGACACCGCTTCGTCGTGGTCGGGACGCGTGCCATACCGATCGCGCGGCTGCACGGGCTGCCATCGCCCAGCATGACGGTATTCCAGATGCCAACGCGCTGGCGGTGCCACGCCGACATCGGCGCCTGCCGGGTGATCGGCCCAGAACACGATGCGCGTGCGATCCACGGTGATCGGTTGCGCCCAGCTGTATTGCAGCCATTGCTGCGGTGGATTGTTGTCCGTCCAGCTGGCCCACATCTCCGGTGGCAATGGATTGGCCTTGACGACGCCATCGTTGAGCGCGGCGATCCAGTACTGCACCGGAATATCCGGGCCATTGGACGCGGTTGCGTAGGCCGATGGCGCTTGATTGCGCACGGGCGGCGCGGGAGGCGTGGGACGCCGCGTCGGCACCACCGTGCGGATGCTGGCCGGTTGGGTGCTGTCGTCCCATTCCAGTCGGTCGATCGCCACGCTGCGGCGGAAATGCCCGCCGCCCTGCGCATCGGCGGTGTGATACACCAGATACCACTGCCGATGAAATTCGACAATACCCGGATGCGAGGTGGTGGAGGACACCGGCGGCAACACGATGCCGCGGTACGTCCACGGCCCCAGCGGTGTCGGTGCGCTCGCGTAGGCGATGCAGGCGTGATACAGCGTGGGCGTGCATGGCGAAAGACGTCCGGCATTGTTGGCCGCATACGCCAGGTAGTAGGTGCCGTTGCGCTTGAACAGCCAGGGCGCTTCGAAATAACCGTCCAGCGTGTCCACCAGGACCGGCGCGCCCTTGAAAGTGACCATGTCGCGCTGCAGCTCCACGCCGTACAACGCGCCGAAGGTACCCCAATACAGATACACCCGCCCATCGTCGTCGACCATCACGGTCGGATCGATGTTCTGGATGTCGTTGCGGCCCGGCACCGATTGCGAGACCACCGGACCTTGCGGGTGCGCATCGGTCCACGGGCCGAGCGGACTGTCGGCCACCGCCACGCCGATCGCGAATGGGTCGGCATTGGGCGAATCGCGCTGCTGCACCGGCGCATACAGGTAATAGCGCCCATCCGGGCCCTGCACGATCTGGGACGCGTAGGCATACCGCTTGTCTGCCCAGGCAAAGACCTGCCGGGGCCGCAGCAGATCGCGGTAGTGGGTCCAGTCGCCGCTGGCCGGATCGCTGCTGACGAACAGTTGCCAGCCAGGCATGACGAACGCATTGAGATTGGGAGCCGGGGTGTCGCGGCCGGCAATGATGTACAGCTTGCCATCGGCCACCAGCGGCGCAGGGTCGGCGGAATATTCGCTGCCATCGGCGAGGATGGGGTTGCCGGGTGCGTGCAGCCGTGTTCCCTGCGGCGGCTGCATGGCACAGGCCAGAACGCTGGCCAGCAACAACCCGCAGGCCAACACCGGCAACCGTGAGAACGTACGCATCATGGCGCTGCCGCCTTGATCTGGATCACCAGCGGCACCGACACGTGACCGGTAGGTGCACGCCCCTGCGCCGTGCCGGTGAGCTGGATCTCGCCAGGCTGTGCGTAACGCGCAGGCTGCAAGGTGGGCCATTGCACCGGCAAGCGTTCACGCGAGCCGTCGTTGTATTGCACCGTCACG